>CAZPLW010000010.1:33123-42671 GCA_964587315.1 uncultured Lysobacter sp. | reverse complement strand
GTGCCACTGCGCCGGGCTCTCGCAGCGTCGGGGCGCAGTTGTTCTCGATGTTCTGGGGGTTCATCTTCTTCGCCGGGGGCTTGTCGACGGGAACCGGCACCTTCCAGGTGGCCTTCCTTTCCTTCAGGCCGAACTCGGGCGGCGTGGGGGGCGTTTGCTGGACGTAGCGGGCCATCAGGTCCACTTCGGCGTCGGTGAGCTCGCCGGACGTGCCCCAGTTGGGCATGCCCGCGGGCGAGCCGTACTTGATGAAGACCTTCAGGAACTCCGAGCCGCGCGGGATGGTGATGTCGGGCGTGAGGGGCTTGCCGGTGGCGCCCTTCCTCAGCACGCCGTGGCAACCGGCGCAGCGCTCGAAATAGATCTGCCGCGCCTTGTCGAACTCCGCCTTGCTCATGGGCGGGGCCTTCGGGTTGATGTCCTGGTACATGTCGACGCCGGCCAGGGGCGAGCCGCCCGCCTGGTACTTGATCTCGGCTTCCGTGGTCGGATGGTCTGCCTTTTTCTCCTGCGCGAGCGCGCCGGATACCGCGAGGGCGAGCAGGGCCGCCGCGAAGGGCAGGCGGCGCGTGACGCTGACGAGGACGGACATGGTTCGTTTCTCCTGGTTGTCGGGGTTGCGGGGCATGGGGAGGCCCGCAGCGTGAACCCATTGTGGAAACGGGCCGCGGCGGGCGACATGAACTGGTTCAAGAAAGGGCGAGGTCGATCGATGGCGCCTGTCGGCGACAGAGCGTAGTGATGGCAATTCAAGGGGTTAGGCAAGGGGGAGTATCCGTCCCGTTGCCATTCCACGACGCAGGGAATGTCCCCGTCCGGGATAAGCCCTTGTTAAAGCACGGGTTTGAAAGTGGCACTGTTCCTGCGATACCCCGGGGACCATCCTCCCCCGTGAAGAAGGAACCGCCGTGAAGAAATCGATCGCCATTACCCTCACCACGCTGGGCGCCATCGGCGCCGCCGCGCAGACCACTGCAACCACGCCGCCCCCGGGGCGCCTGCTCGCGTCCAACTGCTTCCAGTGCCACGGCACGGATGGCAAGGGCGACGGCACCTTCGAGAAGCTCGCCGGCAAGTCCTCGAGCGAGATCTACCAGGAACTGCGCGAAATGCAGGCGGAGAACAAGCGCGGCGAGATCATGACGATCCACGCGTTCGGCTACACCGACGCCCAGCTTCGGGCGATCGCCGACTACTTTTCGCGCCAGCGCTAGGGAAGGGGACCGACATGACGCAACGACGCGAATTCCTCGCCCGCCTGGCCGCCTATGCCGCTGCGGCGGGCCTTGCTCCCATCGCCTTCGCCGACGACGCCGTCCGCACGGGCAGCTCCGGAACGTTCTCCTCCGCACTGGTTCCTCGCGCCTTGCCCGCCACGGGCCTTGCCGGTCGCGTCGTGGTGGTCGGCGGCGGAATGGCCGGCGCCGCGGTCGCCAAGTTCCTGCGGCTCTGGGGCGGTGCGGGCGTGAAGGTCACGCTGGTGGAGCGCGAGTCGCGTTACACCTCCAATATCCTCTCGAACCTCGTCCTGACCGACACGGTGTCGCTGTCCTCGCTGCTCTTCGACTACACCGCGCTCGCGACCGTGTACGGCGTGGAGATCGTGAAAGGCACGGCGCTGGTCGCCGACCCCGTGACGCGCAGGCTCACGGTCGCGACGGCCACCGGTGCGCGCGTGCTGGACTACGACAGGATCGTGGTCGCCCCCGGCATCGACTTCGATTACCCGCAGGGCCTCGAGACCGATGCCGCGCGCGCCGCCATTCCTCACGCCTGGCAGGCCGGAGCGCAGACCACGGCCTTGCGAAACATGATCCGCGCCATCCCGGCGGGCGGCGTCTTCGTGATGACGATCCCCGCGGCGCCCTACCGCTGCCCGCCCGGCCCGTACGAGCGCGCGTGCGTCGTCGCGGACTGGCTCAAGCGCAACCGCCCCCGCTCGAAGGTCGTGGTGCTCGACGCGAACCCGGCCATCACCGCCGAGCGGATCAATTTCGAGCGCGCCTTCACGCAGACCCATGCGGGCGTGATCGAGTACGTGCCGAACGCGCCGATCGACTACGTGGACGTGCCCGGCAAGACCGTGCACACGGCGATGGGCGCCTGGCGCGGGGACGCGGTGAACGTGATCCCGACCAACGTCGGGCCGGCCCTGCTCCGGGACGTCGGCGTCGCCAATGCCGCGCGCGGATTCGCCGCGGTGGACGTGCTCGACTATCAGTCGACGGCCGCGCCGGGAATCCACGTGATCGGCGATTCGAGCGCCACCACCCAACCCAAGGCGGGTCACATCGGCAACCAGGAAGGCAAGGTTTGCGCCGACGCGATCCTGCGGGCCTTCGGCGGCGGCCTGCCCGACCCCTCGCCGGTGACGAACTCCTCCTGCTACTCGCCCATCACGACGACCACGGCCTCCTTCCTCACAGCCGTCTTCGCCTACGATCCGGTCTCCCGCACGATGAAGGTCGTGCCGGGCGCCTCGGGGGAGGCCGAATCCGCGAGTTCCGAGCATTTCAACGACATGCAGGTCTGGTTCCGCACCCTCATGCGCGACACTTACGCGTAACCGACGGGCGCCGTTGATCGGCGTCAATCGCCCCGGCTCCGGCGGTGGCTAGCGTGTTGGGTCAATCGACTCGAACCACCGCACGGAGCGCCCGATGAACGACACGGTCAAGTACCTCCTCGACGAATCCCGCATCCCGAAGGCCTGGTACAACATCCAGGCCGACCTGCCGTCGCCGGCCCCGGCGGTGCTGCACCCGGGCACGATGAAGCCCGTGGGCCCCGACGACCTCGCGCCGCTCTTTCCGATGGCGCTCATCCAGCAGGAAGTCTCGATGGAGCGCGAGATCGAGATTCCCGGCCCCGTGCGCGACGTCTACAAGCAATGGCGCGTGACGCCCCTCTACCGGGCCCGGCGCCTGGAGAAGGTGCTGCAGACGCCGGCGCGCATCTACTACAAGTACGAGGGCGTCTCGCCCGCCGGCAGCCACAAGCCCAACACGGCCGTGGCGCAGGCGTTCTACAACCGCGAGGCGGGCGTGAGGAAGCTCGTCACCGAGACGGGCGCGGGGCAGTGGGGAAGCTCGCTCGCCTTCGCGGGATCGATCTTCGGGATCGACGTGCAGGTCTTCATGGTGCGCGTCTCCCACGACCAGAAGCCCTACCGCCGGGCCCTCATGGAGACCTACGGCGCCCGCTGCGTGGCCTCGCCCTCGAACGAGACGCAGTCGGGCAGGGCGATCCTCGCCAAGCGCGCCGACCATCCGGGAAGCCTCGGCATCGCGATCTCGGAGGCCGTGGAGATCGCCGCCCAGCGCGACGACACCAAGTACGCGCTCGGAAGCGTGCTCAACCACGTTCTGCTCCACCAGACCGTGATCGGCATCGAGGCACAGGCGCAACTGGAGCTGGCGAACGACTATCCGGACGTGATCGTGGGCTGCACGGGCGGCGGTTCGAATTTCGCGGGGATCGTCTTCCCGTTCCTGGGGACCCAGCTGCGCGGCGGCAAGAAGGTGCGCGTGGTCGCGGTGGAGCCCGCGGCCTGCCCCAGCCTCACCCGTGGCAGGTATGCCTACGATTTCGGCGACACGGCTCACCTCACGCCGCTCACCAAGATGCACACGCTGGGATCGACGTTCACGCCGCCCGGATTCCACGCGGGCGGGCTCCGGTACCACGGCATGGCGCCGCTCGTATCGCACCTGCAGGAGCTGGGGCTCATCACGTCGACGGCCTACCACCAGACGGCCTGCTTCGAGGCGGGCGTTCAGTTCGCCCGGGCGGAGGGCATCGTTCCCGCTCCGGAGGCGAATCACGCGGTGCGGGGCGCCATCGACGAGGCCATCAAGTGCCGGGAGGAGGGCGTCTCGCGCGCCATCCTCTTCAACCTGTGCGGCCACGGTCACTTCGACATGCAGGCCTACATCGACTATTTCGGCGGCAAGCTGAAGGACCTGGATTACGACGAGGCGGAATTGGCCATGGCCCTCGCGGGCCTGCCCTCGGTGCCGGAGCCGGCCTAGCGGCTTCAGGCCTGCTTGACGAAGTCGATGACGATCTGGCCGGGTTCGCGCTGGCAGTAGGCGATGCTGACGCCGTCGCCGTATCGAGCCGCCAACTGGTCGAGCAGGGGAAGGGGGTCATGGTCGTTGCAGAATCGCATCGTCTCGCCCGGGCGGAGGGCGTCCAGGGCGCCGAAGATGGCGGCGTGGCGGAATCGCTTGGCGATGCCTCGCGCGTCGAATGCGTAGATGGCGTCGGGGGAGGTATGGCTGTGGGCAGTCATGTTCACGGGCGGGGTCCTCGCGGCTCTTGAAGATGGATATAAGATATTGCTTAAGGTAGCATCCGTCCAGCCCGTACGGCCTTGCCAATAATCAAACGGCCCGCCGGGCGACCAACGAGGTCCCCCATGAGCGAACGAATCAAGGCGTGGCAGTGTGTCGGATGCGGCCGGATAGATGGCGCCGCGCCGTGCGTGGGCGTGTGCCGCGACGTCCCGATCGAGATCGTGAATGCCCGGGACTACGACGTCGCGCAGGCCAGGGTGGCGACCCTGGAGGAGGCACTCAGGAGGATCGTCCACACGCAGCCCAGGCCGGCCGGGTGGGAAGCCTCTTACGCCGCGATGCAGGAGGTTGCGCGGAATGCCCTCCAGGGCAGGGCGAAATGAAAAAGGCCCGCCGAAACGGCGGGCCCTTCCCTGAATCTTGGCTCCCCGACCTGGACTCGAACCAGGGACCTGCGGATTAACAGTCCGTCGCTCTACCGACTGAGCTATCGGGGAATCGGTGAACCCGAGATTATAGATTCCCCAGCGATTCAGGTCAATTCAGAGAGACGCCGGGCGGGCGCGGAGAGGACGAAAGTCCGTCCGTTCCGCGCTCCTGGGCGAGGAGTTCCTTGATCCGGGCGCGCGCCTTGAGGAAGGGCGAGTTTCGCGCCGCCTTTCCGAGGTAGGCGTCGAGGTTCTCGTTCTCCCGGGCGAGGCGGCGGACAAGGGCGAGGAAGTGGTCCGTGAGTTCCGGATCGAACTGGCGGCCCCGAAGCCCCGCGATGAGATCGAGCGCCTCTTCAATCGAACGCGCGGGGGCGTAGGGTCGGCCGTGGGTCATGGCATCGAAGGCGTCGGCGAGCGCGACGATACGGGCGCCGCGGGGGATGTCCTTGCCTTTCAGGTGCTGCGGATAGCCGCTACCGTCCCACCATTCGTGGTGGCAGCGCGCGATTTCCTCGGCGATGCGAACCTGGGGAATGTCGCTCCTCGAGAGGATCTCGGCGCCCACCTTCGTGTGGGCCGCGATGAACTGCTTCTCCGCATCGCGGAGCGTCTTCTCGTCGAGCAGGATCTTCTCCGGAATGCCGATCTTGCCGATGTCGTGCAATCGCGCGGCAATGTCGAGTGCCTGGCTCGCGTCACGGTCCCAGCCGATTTCCCGGGCGAGGAGGGCGGAGAGTCGCCCCACGCGGAAGCCGTGCTCGCCGGAGATGTCTTCGCGGATGTCGGCGGCGATGGCCATGCGCTCGAGCATCTCTGTCTGCGATTTTGCAAGATCAAGTTCGGCGGTCCTTGCTCTCATTTCCGCCCTAACCTTGTCGAGTTCCATTTCATTCCCACCTCGACGAAAGACGTCGAAATAGCTCGAGCTGTCTGAAATGCAACGATTGGCAATGGAGGTATCGACTTGTCTGCCATATAGCCATTCAGTCAACCGATCGATGATCACGAGTGCCTTGTCGGACTGCCCGACCAACTGATACGCCTTTAGCAAGGCATAAAGTGCGTCGGCTGCGACTGGGATGTTTCGTTGAATTGCTCCTAATGCGCATTCTTCAAGGAGTAGGAGGCCTTCATCAGCATTTCCGGCAGCAACTTCGTAAAGGCCCCGTGATATTTGAGCCATAACGCGAAGTCGATAATTTGCTGTGCGCGAGGTTAACTGAGAAAGATAGTCAATATGCCTCTTAGCCTTTGACAATTGTCCAAGTGACACTTGCGCCAACACCAAATGTTCCTCTCTGCTAACGCGACTAGAAAGTTGTTCTGGGAGTATTGGATCAGAAAGCCCCTTGATTGAAAGATATGCGGCGCGAAGTGCTTCGCGATAGTAGCCAAGACGCGAAAGCGCGAGTGAGATGTTGCTGTGCGCCTTTCCTACAATTTCGGGATCCACGATCTGAAAATCATCGCAGACCTTTAGCGACTGCCTCGAACACGCGATTGCTTCTTCGTATTGGCCCGAGTCCACAAATAGCGCGGCAATGTTGTTCCAACTTCCAAATACCCCAACTCCTTCCCCAAGTTCAATCGCAGTTTCAAGGGCACGAACATAATGCTGCAGTGCAAGTCCGCGATCACCATTTTCCGCGGCTGAAATGCCTGCCAATGTCTGAAACCGACGAATGTCCGCCTTGCGACGAGCGGTCTGTGCAAGTTCAATTCCCCACTGAGAAATTGGATGAACTTCAGCTTGTTCGCCGTGGCTATACAAATAGATGGCCGATTTATACAGGCACTCCAATCGCGTTCCAGCGTGGGTCGAGCCACGAATACGGCTCAATGCGCCGATTAACTGCCTGTGGAAGGCAACTGACGAGGGGGAGGGGTGCGCTACAGAAATTTCGCCGACACGTGCGGCTACTCGCAAAAGGAGTGTGCCGAGCTCCGGAGCGGATGAGGTCTTACGTTGACGTAAGGCGTCCTCAAGTTCGCGAATCACATTGTCCACGTGATGTACTCCGCAATACCAGGGGCGACTAACTGAGCTGGGAGCGCGATATTGTCTGCGAAGCAGCGTGGTGCGCCTGCACTACCAGCGTGGCGCAACTTATCTATTTGGCCGGATGAAAATCACTTGCAGTTCGCGAGGGTCAAGAATTCACTCAGCAGTAAGGCGCTGCAAGGAAAATTCGATCCGAACTATATTGGATTGCTAGCGCTGAAGGTCGAGTCGACTATCAGCGCCGCTACCATCGGGATCCTTGGATTTTCGAAGGGTGTCCCAAATGCGAGAACGGGCCTGAAGAAATGGCGATTCAAGTGCTGCTTGACCAAGGAACGCATCCAAATCTGTGTGGCTAGTCCGTAGTTTTTCAATCAACGCAAGAAAATACGTCGTTAACTGAGGATCGAACTGCTTTCCCTTTAGCCTGGCAATTTCATCAACTGCCTTATCGATTGGCCAAGCTTCCTTATATGGTCGGCGATGTGTAAGTGCATCGAATACATCCGCCAAGGCTGTAATCCGCGAAGAAAGTGGAATCGCCGACCCGCTCAGATTCCCAGGATAGCCCGTGCCGTCCCACCATTCGTGATGGTGGCGAGCTATTTCCTCAGCCATTTGCATCTGAGGGATGTTGCTCTTCGAGAGAAGTTCAGCGCCGACCGTCGTATGCGATCGCATCACCGTGCGTTCAGCATCATTCAGCTTGTCCGGCTTGAGAAGAATTGCGTCGGGCACGCCAATTTTCCCGATGTCGTGAAGGCGTGCCGCAAGTTCAATCATGAACGCGGTGTTGTCATCAACACCGTACTCAAGGGCGAGGAGCGCAGAAAGCTTGCCAACTCTGTAAGAATGCTCACCTGTTGAATCGTCCCGAAGCTCTGCTGTAACCGCCAAACGCTCAAGCATCTCAATGCGAGAACGAAACAGTTCCTGTTCCGCAACTTGTCCTCGCAATGCTGCCTCGCGACGTTCAAGCGCAACGGTTCCTCCGGCAGCTTCAGCAAACGACAGTCCTATATTGTCGAGGTGTAGCTTTAGGTGCTTCAGCGCATTGTCTTGCTGCACTTGACGAGAAACTTCCATCATCTCGCGCAAATAAACGAGCGCACGTTGCGGCTCACCAAGGTATTCGTGCGATTTCACCAGTGCAGCTAAGGTATCTCGAAGCATCGGTCGCAGTAGGCGCGCCTTTTCAAGAGTTGCTGTAAGCCTTGAGATGCCCACATCTGCTTTGCCAGCATGAACTTCACACAAACCTTCTGCGATCGCCGCCGCAATTTCCGCTCTTGCCGAATGGCTCTCGGCGGCGAATCGCTTGGCAATTGCGCATCGTTCCACTGCTTTCTCAACACTATTTACCTCAAGGAGTAGGCGCGCATAGTTATTCTCAAGTAGAACGCGAGAAAGCTTTTCCTTGGCGCTGGTAGGTTCAGCCGAATCACGAATTGCCGTCTCGGCTGCACGCAGACCCCTGGCGTAGTCCTCAAGGTGAAGAGAGGCTAAGGCGACATTCGAAAGCGCAGTCAAGCGCCAACCCTTCAATGATGGATCTTCGCCCGCGATGGACTGCACGCGTTCGAAACACTCAATGGCGTCCCTGTATTGCGCTGCATAAAGCAGCGCAACTCCAATGTTGATCCAGACAACGCATTCGATACCCTTGTCGCCGAGTGTCTGAGCTATTTCCAGTGCTTGGGAGTGACATTCGATTGCTTGAGGAATGTTGCCTGTATCGGCATACATGACGCCAAGGGTGGTAAGTGCCTTGCGCGTCAGCGAGGGCACCTTTGCTAAGGAAGCGAGTTCACTAGCCTGCTTGGCAGGATCGATCGCCTGGAAAGGGGAACCCATCAAATACAAGTGATGGGCCAAGTCGATCAGGCAGTTGATTCTGACGAGCGCATTGCCAATGCCCTTCACTGACGCAAGCGCGTCGCAAATCTCCTTGCACTCAGCATTGGGGATATTGGCGCCGGCGTGGAGGCGCCGTTGGACATCCCCAGCAAGTTCAGCAAGCGCTTGGGCAACCTGCGGATCTTCCGCGTTCGAGGAAGCCCTATAGGCTCGTTCAAGCGCACTAACCGCGGGTGAGGTAGGGGGCATTGCGTATCCCTTGGGTGTTCATTAAGCTTGTTACAAGTGTCATCTAAGTGCTAGTTTTACCACAAGAATCGGGGCTAGACCTTGGCTGTCAGGATCTGCTGACTTCGATAACTCATTAGCAGGACAGCGTTTTCCTGCTTGCGCACCCGGTGCAACGCCGGAAGTACCGGGCGGTTTAAAGGTGGGCAGAACTTAGTCCAGTCATTGAACGCTGGACCAAGCATGTACTTGTTTGCCTTCCGAAATCCGTCCCTCGCAAAGCTTAGTCCAAGGCTACCTCGAAATTAAGTGCGACTGCAACCATAACTCGTTGTTATTTAAGGGCACCCGTGGATTCTCGAAAGCCCAATCGATTAATGAGATGGCTAACCGGTCTGACGACGATATGCCGATCCGTGAACTTTTTTCTAAAGAGTTGAATTTGGTTGCTGGCGGCTATGGCGACGCCGCGTTCGCTTAACTCACAAACTTTCAAATTAAGGGGATTTCAATATGGAATTCAGCAAAGTCGAAGTGAAGGAAATCGAGAAGGCCGTCAACGAGATCGAAGTTGCCGTGCGTGAGCTGGGCGACCTGGAACTGACGCTGGTCGGTGGCGGCTGCGGCGACGTCGCGCTGGCCTAAATCCCCATTACTTACTACCTGGAGCAATGACCATGGAATTCAGCAAAGTCGAAGTGAAGGAAATCGAGAAGGCCGTCAACGAGATCG
>CAZPLW010000010.1:0-33023 GCA_964587315.1 uncultured Lysobacter sp. | reverse complement strand
GAGCAATGACCATGGAATTCAGCAAAGTCGAAGTGAAGGAAATCGAGAAGGCCGTTAGCGAAAACGAAGTTGCCGTGCGTGAGCTGGGCTATCTGGAACTGACGCTGGTTGGTGGCGGCTGCGGCGACGTCGCACTGGCCTAATTCTTAGGCCTTTATTGAGGTTGCATTGAACTCAACGGTGCGAACTCCGAATTTGTTCGGGGTCTCACGATGAGTCACATAGACAACTGCTACGCCAACCGACCGAAGGCTTTCGAAGATCCGGTTCTCGTTCATAACGTCAAGCTGATCAAGGGCCTCATCAAGAAATAGGACTTGCGGCTGCCGATATAGCGCCCGCGCCAGCAGCACCCGCTGTTTCTGCCCCCCCGAAAGGGCGGCACCCAGCGACCCCACGATCGTGTTGTACCCCATGGGCATCGCGGAAACATCCGCGTCGATCATGGCGAGCCGCGCGCACTCGCGCACGCGCTCCGGATCGTGCTCGGGGTCGAAGAAGCTGATGTTGTCCTCGATGGTCCCCACGAAGAGCTGGTCGTCCTGCATCACCGCACCGATGCGGCGGCGGTAGTGCCCCAGGTCCCAGTCCTTCAGGCTCCGGCCGTTCACCCGAACCACTCCCTCCGTGGGCTCGAGCAGCCCGACCAGCACCTTGATGAGCGTGGTCTTCCCGCAGCCGGAAGGCCCGATGATCGCGACCGTCTCTCCCGGGGCCACCGCGAAGTTCACCCCGCGGAACACGAACCCTTCAGGCCCGTACGCGTAAGCGACGCCTTCCGCCTCGATCGTGATCGGCCCCGCCGCCGCCTCGCCCGGAAGCGACGGCAGGGCGCGCTCCTCCTCGGCGAGCGCGATGTCCGCGATGCGCTCGGCATGCAGGTCCAGCATCCGGAAGTCGTTCCATTTCTCCACGAGGGCGTTCACCCTCGTGAGGAACACGATCTTGAATCCGAGGAAGGCGTAGAGCATGCCCACGGAGAAGCGGCCTTCCATCACGGCGATGGCGCCCAGCCAGATCACCGCCACGTTCTCCACCCCGAAGATGAGGGCCGCGGAAGCGCGTTGGGCGATGCCCACGTTCTGCACCTTCACGCCCGCGTTCACCTGGTCCACCACCAGGTTCTGGTAGGCCGCCCGACGCTCGTTCTCGCGAAGGTTGAGCTTGATGGCCATCATCCCGCGCAGCGTCTCGATGAAGTGCGTGCCGCTCTTCGCCTCGTGCGAGAGCTGCTCGTCGGTCGCGTAGCGCTGCGGGTAGTAGAGCGCCCACCGGATGGTCACATAGAGCACGGTGGCGCCCAGCACCACGGCCGTCAGGGTGAGGCTGTACCACGCCATCACCAGGAGCGTGAGGACGACCATGATGCCGTCGACCACCGTCTCCACGAAGGTCGTCGTGAGCGTGCGCTGCACGGCGTCCACGCTGCGGAACTTGGAGACGATGTCTCCGATGTTGCGCTTCTCGAACCACGCGAGCGGCAGCTTCACCATGTGGGCGAAGAGGGTCGAGAGCAGGCGCAGGTTGACGTTGGTGGACAGGTACACGCTCACCCAGGCCCGGACCGCGGTCACGGCCACGGTGATCACCACGAGGGCGCCGAAGGCCACGCCCAGCACCGTGAGCAGGTCGCGGTCGCGGCCCACGATCACGCGGTCGACCACCAGTTGCAGGAAGAAGGGCATCGCGATGGCGAAGACCTCGAGCGCGAGCGACAGGACGAGGATCTGCGCGAGCGTCCCCTTGAGCCCGCTCGCCACGCCCAGCAGCTGCGTGGCGCTCACCTTCTCTCGCTCGTCGCGCGGCCGGAACGTGGCCGTGGGCGCGAATTCCATCGCGACGCCGGTGTAGTGGCGCGAGGCCTCGTCGAGCGGCATCACGCGCCGCCCTCGGGCCGGATCGTGCACGGTGATGCGCTTGCCCTTCACGGCCACGAGCACCACGAAGTGGTTCATGTCCCAGTGCAGCAGGGCGGGCAGCTGCAGCTTGCCCAGCGCCTCGAGCGGCGCCTGGACGCCGCGCGCCGTGAGGCCCATGCTCTCGGCGATCTGCGCCACGTTCTTGAGCGTGACGCCCTTGAGCGAGGGCGAGAGCCGCACGCGCATGGCCGAGAGGTCCGTGAGGTAGCCGTGGAACGAGGCCACCATCGCGAGGCAGGCGATGCCGCATTCGGGCGCCTCGCTCTGCAGGATGACCGGCACGCGCCGTCCGAAGAGGCTCATCAGAGTCGTCCCCGCAGCTGCAGCACCGGCTCGAACAGCCACTCGAGCAGGGTGCGGCGCTCGAGCAGGATGTCGGCATTGAGGAGCATGCCCGGCCGCAGCGGGATCTCGTTGCCCAGCGCCGCGACGCTTTGCCGCTCCAGCTTCACGTCGACGCGGTAGACGGGCTCCTTCGCGGTGAGCGGGCCCATCTTCTCGCCGGGCGACCAGACGGTGCGGCTGATCTCCGTGACCACGCCCCTGTACTGGCCGAAACGCTCGTGGGGAAAGGCCTCGTATCGCAGCACCACTTCCTGACCCTTGCCGATGAAGCCGATGGCGCGCGAGGGCACGAGCAGCTCCGCGTGCAGCCCGCTCCCCTTGGGCAGGACGGTCGCGAGCGGCGAATCGGCCGCCACGCCCTGGCCCTGCACGATGGCGATGTTGGTCACGGTGCCGGCCACCGGCGCCTTGATCACGGTCTCGCGCCGCGCCTCGGCGTTGGCGAGGTTCTCCTGGATCTCCGAAAGCTGCCGGGCCAGCTGGTCGATCTGCCCGCGCGAACGCAGCTGGATGGAGGGCTCCTCCATCCGGATGGCGGCGAGATCGCGGTCCACCTGCGAGCGCGCGCGGCGAAGCGTCTGCAGCTTGATCTCCTGGTCCGTCACCTCGTTGGTCTTCTGCTTGGCGACGAGCTCGGACACGAATTTCTCGGCGGCGAGCTTCTGGTAGCGGGCCGCCTCCTCCCGGGCCGCCTTGATGCGCGTCTCCTGCAGCTTGATCTCGCGGTCCGCCTGGGCGAGCTCGCCCTCGAGGTCCTTGGCGCGCCGCTTGGCCTGGGCCACCTGCTGCTCGCCCAGCTCGCGCAGCTGTTCCTGCTCCCGCTCGAGCAAGGCGCGGCGGCTGGCGAGTTCCTGGGCGGAGGTCTCGGCGGTCGATCGCTCGTAGGTGATGCGGGCCATGGGGGTGCCGGCCTGCAGCTCGTCGCCTTCCTTGATGAGCAGCTCGGCGACGCGGCCCGGATCGGGGATCAGCACGCGCGCGGCGCCCACGTCGAGCGCGAGGCTTCCTTCGACTCGCTCTCGGCGCGTGTACTCGCCCCAGATGGCGACCGCCAGGAGAATGGCCGCGATGGCGGCGGCGAGCAGCGTGTAGACCCAGTAGGCGATGGGCCGGGCGAGCGTGGTCTCGCCCAGGTACTTCTCGCGCTGGGCGTCGACCGCCTCCTTGCGGAAGAGGCTGCGGCTCATGCGCGGTACGTCGCGCGCGGCGCGGGGGGAAAGCCGGTGGATTGCGTCGAGACCATGTCTGGCCTCGGATTGTAAGTCATCGAGCCCCGGACGGACGCCTTATCGGCGGCCCGCCGGAGCGCGACGCGGGGCCCGGCACCTACTCGGCCTTGATGCCGGCCTCGCGGATGGCCTTGCCCCACTTGGCCAGTTCCGCCTTCTGGAAGTCCGCGAACTGCTCGGCCGACATCGGCACGAACTTGGCCCCCTCGGTCTCCAGGCGCTTCACCACTTCGGGCGACTGCATGATCTTGAGCACCTCGGCGTTCACGCGCTTCACGATCTCGGGCGACGTGCCGGCCGGGGCGAAAAGCCCGATCCAGTTGCTCACGGCGAAGCCGGGCAGGCCCGATTCGGCCACGGTGGGCACCTCGGGCAGGGCCGCCGCGCGCGTGGAGCCGATGACCGCCAGCGCCCGGAGGCGTCCGGCCTTCACCATCGGCATCACCGTGGGCATGGTCGCGAAGGCCATCGTCGTCTGCCCGCCCACCAGGTCGGTGATGGCCGGCGAATTGCCCTTGTAGGGAACGTGCACGATGTCCACCTTCGCCGCCGACTTGAACATCTCGCCGGCCAGGTGGCTCGGGGTGCCGGGGCCTCCGGAGGGGGAGGTGGGCTTGCCCGGCTGGGCCTTCGCGGGCGCGATGACTTCGGCCACCGTCTTCGCCTTCACGTCCGGGTTCACGACCATGAGGCCCTCGGCGTCCAGCACGTGGGCGATGGGCACGAAGTCCTTCACCGGGTCGAAGGGCATCGACTTCATCAGGTGGATGTTCACCGCGTGCGTGCCGATGTTGCTCAGCAGGAGCGTGTAACCGTCGGGCGCGGACTTGGCCACGAGGTCCGCGCCGATGTTCCCGCCGGCGCCCGTCTTGTTCTCGATCACCACGGCCTGGCCCCATGCGTCGGCGAGCTTCTGGCCGATGACCCGGGCAAAGGTGTCCGCGATGCCGCCGACGGCGAAGGGGACGACGATCTTGATGGTCTTGGACGGGTAGCCCGGGGCCTGGGCCTGGGCGAAGGGGGCCAGGCAAAGGGCCGCCAGCGCGACCAGGCTCGTGAAGGTCTTTCTCATGCGGTCGTTCTCCTCGGATCGATGTTCTTGTCTTGTGGGTCGTCAGCGGCCCATCGCCTCGGCGAATAGCCCTTCGAATTCCGCGCGCGACACGGGCCGCGGGTTGGTCGCGGTCGAGTGGTCCGCGAGCGCGCCTTCCACCATGCGGGGCAGCATTTCGTCCTTCACCCCCATGGCCCGAAGCGAGGGTGGCAGGCCGATGGCGGCGTTGAGCGATTCGATGAAACCCGCGAGCGCCTCGCCGGAGGATACGCCGACGGCACGGGCGAGGGCGTCGCACTTGTCGGCGGCATGGCTGCGGTTGAAGCGCAGCACGGCCGGCAGGATCACGGCGTTGAGCGTGCCGTGGTGAAGCACGGGGTCCTTGAGCCCGCCCAGCGGATGCGACATGGAATGCACGGCGCCCAGGCCCTTCTGGAACGTGAGCCCGCCCTGCAGCGAGGCCATCATCATGTTCCAGCGCGCCTCGCGGTCCGCCCCGTCTTCCACCGCCACGCGGATCCAGCGTGCCGCGCGCGCCGCGCCGTCGAGCGCGATGGCATCGGCCGGCGGGTTCACGCGGGGAGACAGGTAGGTCTCGATGCAATGGGTGAGCGCGTCCATGCCCGTCGCCGCCGTGAGTTTCGGCGGCAATCCCAGCGTCAGTTCCGGATCGCAGATCGCCACTCTCGGGATCATGGGCGGCCCGATGATGCCGAGCTTGCTGCCGTCGCGCAGCGTGATGAGCGAGGCCCGGCCCACCTCGCTGCCGGTGCCGGCCGTCGTCGGGACGGCGACGAGCGGTGCCACGCGCGAGGTGATCTTCGCCATGCCGCCCCGGATCGCGGCGTACTGGCCGATGGGCCCGTCGTGCGTCGCCAGCAGCGCCACGGCCTTGCCGAGGTCGATGGGCGAGCCGCCGCCGACGGCGACGACCCCGTCGCATCCGCCCTCGCGATAGGCCATCGTCGCCGCCTCGGCCGCCTCCTCGGTGGGGTTCTGCGGCGTGCGATCGAACACGGCGTGCGGCAGCGTGGCGAGCGCTTCGCGCACGCGGGCGAACACCGGGCCGGCCGCGAGTCCCGGGTCCGTCACGACGAGCGGGCGCTTCATGCCGGTGGCGCGGGCGATATCCGCCACGCGGGTGACGGCGCCGAAGTCGAATTCGACGGTGGTGAGGTAGTTGATGGTGGCCACGGCTCAGCGTCCCGGTTCGAAGGCGGCGATGCGCTCCAGGCGGCGGATCGCAGGCCGCTCGATGAGCTTGCCTTCGTGCACGAGCGGCCGCGTAGGGTCGCTTTCGAATGCGGCCACGATGCGGCGCGCCCGTTCGATCTCGGCCGCCGTCGGGGTGAACGAATCGACGATGGTCGCCACCTGGCTCGCGTGCTTGGCGGCTTTGCCCGTCATGCCCAGTGCCCTCACTCGGGCGCAGGCCTCGCGCAGGCCCCCGAGGTCGTCGATGGCGGGGAAGGGCGAGTCGATGCACTCGACGCCCGCCCACGCGGCCGCATGCACCACGCGCGATCGGGCGTAGAGCAGCGGCTCCCACGCCATCTCGCAGCCGAGCGCCGTCGAGAGGTCGAAGCCGCCGAAGGCGAGGGCCTTGATCTGCGGGCTCGCCCAGGCGATGGCGGTGCATTGCTCGAGCCCCTCGCAGGTCTCGATGATCGGATAGAGCTCGAAAGGCTCGGGCGCCGGCCGGGACAGGTCGACGGCACGCGAGATCTCGGCGACCGAGTTCACCTTGGGCAGCATCAGGGCGCCGAGCGGACCGGGTCGGCGCGTGAGCGAGCGGATGTCCGCCTCCCCGTCGGCCGTTCCGGTCTCGTTCACGCGCGCCACGAGCTGCACGCCGTGCGGGATCGCGAGTCCCCCGAGGGCCGCGAGGACCGCCTCGCGGCCCTCGTCCTTGCGTCCGGGGGGCACGGCGTCCTCCAGGTCGATCACCACGAGGTCCGCGCCACTCGCGAGCGCGGCCGGCAGGGCATCGAGGGCGAGCGCGCCCACGAAAAGCATCGCGCGCCGGCGGCGCGCGGCCTCAGGCATTGGCCTTCAGCATGTTGTCGTAGTTCACGCGCTGGTGGGCCTCGACGGGATCGGAGCCCGCGCGGATCTCGGCGATCACGCGCTCCTCCGTGGCCCGCACCTTCTGCGCGAACGTGATCACTTCCGCGACGCGCTCGTACGGGATCACCACGGTGCCGTTGTCGTCGGCGAGGATGTAGTCGCCCGGGCGCACGCGCACGCCGCCGAGCCGTATCTCCATGCCGTAGCCCGCGCAGGCCGATCGCCCGCGCACCGACTGCTGCGCGATGCCCTTGCAGTAGACCGGCATGCCGTAGACCTTGTACTCGTCCACGTCGCGCACGACGGCGTCCGAGACGCAGCCCACGAGCCCGTTGTGCTTGGCCGTCGCGCCCGCGACCCCGCCGAAGCTGTTGATGTGCGGATTCTCCGAACCGTCCACCACCAGCACCGATCCCGCGCCGCCCTTCACGATGGCCCGCAGGGTCCCCAGCACGATCGATTCCTCGGCCTGGCCGAACGGGACGACCTTGAGGGTCGCGGCGGGCCCGGCGATCTTCGCGCAGGGATAGATGGGGAGGATGCCTTGCGGTGCGCCTTCGATGCCGAGCCGGTCGAGGGCGTCGGAAACGTTGGGCGTGGAAACCGCGAGGAGTTGGCTCACGAGGCGATTGTCGGTCTGGGGCATCGGGTGTTTCTCCTGGTCGTGTCGAAGCGGTGCGCCAATGCTAGACTGCGGCGAGACTCAAGGCGAATGAATATTATTAAAGTGATCCTCAAGTTTCTCTTAACTGGAGCGAGTGACCATGGATGACCGGGCCCCGCGTGATGCCGACAGTCCTTCGCGCGTCTTCGACATGGAGACGCTGCGCTCCCTGGTCGCCCTCGCGGACCTCGGCAGCCTCGTCCTGGCGAGCCGTCGGGTCGGACGCACGCAGGCGGCGCTCAGCCAGCAGATGCGGCGCCTGGAGGAGCGCGCCGGGCAGCCGCTCTTCAGCCGCGATTCGCGCCGTCTCGTCCTCACGGAGGCGGGCCAGCTCATGCTGGGGTATGCGCGCCGCATCCTCGCGCTCAACGACGAGGCGAGGCAGGCCCTGGGCCGCACCGGCGTCTCCGGAGAGGTGCGCTTCGGCTCGTCGCAGGATTTCGGCGAGTCCTGGCTGCCTCCCGTGCTCGCGCAGTTCCGCAAGGCCTTCCCGGCCGTCCGCATGGAGGTGCGCATCGACGGCGGAACGCGCTCGGTGGAGGCCGTGGAAGCCGGCCAGCTCGACGTCGCCCTCGCGCTCGGACTGGGGGAGCGGGGCGAATGCGAGCGCATCGGCCAATTGCCGCTCGTGTGGATCGCGCACAAGGACTTCGCCTGGGACGGGCGCGAGAGCCTGCCCCTCGCGCTCTTCACGGCGCCGTGCCGCTTCCGCAACCGGGGCACGGGGGCGCTCGACGCCGCCGGCATCCCCTGGAACATCGCCCTCACGAGTCCCAGCCTCTACGGCGTGTGGGCGGCCGTGAGCGCGGGGCTCGGCGTCACGGTGCGAACGCCCGAGGGGCTGCTGCCCGGTCTCGAGATCGTGAACGGCAAGTTCGGCCTGCCGGACCTGGGCTTCGTCGACGTGACCCTCTACTTCGGCCCGGGCCCGCGCAGCCCGGCGGTCGAGAGCCTGGCGGGGCTGCTTCGCGACCGGCTGGGGCATCGCATCGACGACCTCGGATCGCGCCTGCCCCGTCGCCCCGCGCCACGCCGCGCCCGGGTGTCCCGACCCGGCCTCCCGCTTTCCTCCTAGCGAACGAAGGACCTTCCGCGCGAAGGGCTTGCATTGGCGGCGGGGATGGTGATAGCTTGATCACCTAGGTGATCATCCAGTCACCTCCTTATCGGGAAAGCCCATGGAAACGCCCCTCACCGCCCGGCAGGCCGAAATCCTCGAGACCATCCGGTCCTTCCTGGCCGAGACGGGTCGCCCCCCTTCGCGGCCGGAACTGGCCCGGATCCTGGGAATCGCCTCCACCAATGCCATCCACAAGCACCTGGAGGCGCTCGTGAGGAAAGGCGCCATCGAGCTCGAGCCCCACGTCGCCCGCGGCATCCGGGTGCTGGAGGAGGTGGGCCTGCCCCTCGTCGGCCGCGTCGCCGCCGGCAGCCCCATGCTCGCCATCGAGAACGTGATGGGCCGCTACCCGGTCGATCCCTCGCTCTTCACGCCGCGCGCCGATTACCTCCTTCAGGTGCGCGGCCTCAGCATGCGCGACGAGGGCATCCTCGACGGCGACTGGATCGTCGTGCACCGCACCAGCGAGGCGAAGAACGGCCAGATCGTCGTCGCCCGCGTCGGCAACGACGTCACGGTGAAGCGTCTCAAGGTGCGCGGTTCCAAGGCCGAGCTCATTCCCGCCAACCCGGATTTCCAGGTGCTCCACCTCGATCTCGAGCGCGAGATCCTCGAGATCGAAGGCATCGCGGTGGGCGTCATCCGCAACCTCATGGCCGGGCCCGCGCCCTCGCGCGGTCGCCGGGTGTCCGCATGAGCGCGGTGCTCGATCCCTCGCGCGTTCCCGGTGTCTGGCGGGGCGGGGAGGTCGATGCCGCCTCGCCCCCGGGCATTCCCACGGGGCACGCGCGCCTCGACCTCGAGCTGCCCGGCGGCGGCTGGCCGCGGGGCGCGCTCACGGAAATCCTCCACGACGGCGTGGGCCTGGGCGAGGTGTCGCTGCTCTTCGGCGCGCTCGCTCGCGTCGCGCAGGAGGGTCGCGCCATCGCCTGGATCAACCCGCCGCACCTTCCCTATGCGCCCGCGCTGGCCTCGGCCGGCGTGGCGCTCGACGCTTGCCTGGTGGTCCGCCCTGCCACGCACGAGGATGCGCTCTGGTCTGCCGACCAGGCGCTTCGCTCGGGCGCGTGCGGGGCGGCTCTTTTTTGGCTCCCGGAAAAGACCGACTACGCCTGGCTTCGTCGCCTGCAGATGGCGGCCGAGGCCGGCAAGGCCATGGCCATCCTCTTCCGTCCCGTTTCCGCCGCCTCGCAGGCATCGCCCGCGCACCTGCGCCTCGTGGTGGGCGCGCGCGGCGGCCACCTGTCCGTCCGCGTGCCCAAGCGCCGCGGGCCTCCGCTGCACACCCCCATCACCCTGCGAACCCCCGGCCGCCCTGCCGCGCGCGCCGCGGCCTGAGGCTCCGCCATGCTCTGGGTCGCGCTCGAGATGCCCGCATTGCCCCTGCAGCTCCTGGAACGCGCCAGTGAATCGGCGCCGCCCCTCGTGGTGTCGGAAGGGCCGTCGCAGCGTCCGATCGTCGCCTGCGCCAATGAAGCCGCCCAGGCGGTCGGGGTGCGCGAAGGCATGACCGTCGCGGCCGCCCAGGCCCTGGCCGGTTCGCTTCGCTGCGTGCCCCGGGACGAGATCGCCGAGCGCGAGGCCCTCGAGCGCCTCGCCGGCTGGGCCGCGCAGTACACCTCGACGGTGTCGCTGGAGCCGACGGGCCTGGTGCTCGAGATCTCCGGCAGCCTGCGTCTCTTCGGGGGGCTGGGCAAGCTGCTCGCGGCGCTGCGCGGCGGCATCCGCCGGCTCGGCCTTTCGGCGACGGTGGGCATCGCGCCGACGCCGCTCGCCGCCCGTGTCTTCGCCCGGGCGGAGGTGCAAGGCATCCCGGTCCGCGGTTGCACGACGATGCCGGAGCTGCCCGAGCGCCTGGCGGACCTGCCGCTCTTCCTGCTCGAGTGGCCCGGCCGCACGCAGGAGCTCCTCGCCGATCTCGGCATCCTGCGCGCGCGCGATGCCCTGGCGCTTCCGCGCTCGGGGTTCGCGCAGCGCTTCGGGCCGGAGGCGCTCGCCATCCTCGATCGCCTCGCCGGCCGCGTGCCGGATCCCCGCGTTCCCTACGAGCCGCCCGCGCGCTACCGGGCACGGCTGGAACTGCCGGCGGAGGCCGATGGCGTCGAGGCGATCCTCTTCCCGCTTCGGCGCCTGCTCGCGGAGATGGAAGGCACGCTGCGCGGCCGCGGCGCCGGGGTGCAGGGGCTCGAACTCATCCTCGAGCATCCGGGCCGGCGATCTACGCGCCTCGCCCTGGCTTTCGCATCCCCGGAACGCGAGGCGGATTTCATCCTCGCCATCGCGCGCGAACGGCTCGGTCGCACGGAGCTTCCCGCCCCCACGGTGGCGCTGCGCCTCGTCGCCGACCGGCTGCAGTCCTGCGCGCCGCGCGAAACGAGCTGGCTCTCCGGAAGGGAGGACAAGGCCGTGAGCCGCGCACGCCTCATCGAGCGGCTTTCGGCGAGGCTTGGCAACCCGCGCGTCTTCGGCATCGCGCTCGCGGACGACCATCGTCCCGAGCGGGGCTGGCGCGCGTCCCATCCGGCGCCGCGTGCGGCCTGGGATGGCGGCGCACGGCCCGCGTGGCTCCTGCACAGGCCGCAGCGCCTCGTGGCAGGCGAGGCCGGTCCGTCGCTGCAGGGCAAGCTGGACCTCGTGACCGGCCCCGAGCGCATCGAGACCGGCTGGTGGGACGGCGAGCCCGTGAGCCGCGATTACTTCGTCGCGGCCAACCCGACCGGCGAAACCTTCTGGATCTACCGCGAGCGCCGCGAGCCCGGCGCGTGGTACCTGCACGGCGTCTTCTCGTGAAGCGAAGGCGATGGTCCCCGCCTACGCGGAGCTGCACTGCGTCTCCAACTATTCGTTCCTGCGCGGCGCCTCCGACCCCGAGGAACTCGTGCTGCGCGCCGCGAAGCTCGGCTATGCGGCCCTCGCGATCACCGACGAATGCTCCATGGCCGGCGTCGTGCGTGCGCACCTTGCCGCTAAGCAGGCCGGCATTCGCCTGCTCGTCGGCAGCGAGATGGAGCTCGCCTGCGGGCTGAGGCTCGTCCTCCTCGCGCGCGATCTCCCCGGCTACGAAAGGCTCTGCGGCCTCATCACGGCCGCGCGCCGTGCCGCGCCCAAGGGCAGCTACCGACTCGCGCGCTCGCAGTTTCCCCGGCCCGCCGCCGGCATCGTCGCCCTCTGGCGGCCCCGGGCAGGGGAGGCCGAGGAGGGCGGCCACTGGGTCGGTTCCGTCTTTCCCGCCGCGGCCTGGATCGCCGTCGAGCTGCACAAGGGCGCCCAGGACGCGCAGGAACTCGACAGGCTTCGCGCGCTCGGCAGCGCCACGGGCCTTCCCCTCGTCGCCGCGGGCGACGTGCACATGCACGCGCGGGGGCGCAAGCGCCTGCAGGACGTCCTCACCGCCATCCGGCTTCGCACGGGCCTCGCCCAGGCCGGCCGCCGGCTCCAGCCCAATGCCGAGCGGTACCTGCGGCCCATCGAGCGGCTCGCGAGGATCTACCCGCCGGACCTGCTCAGCCAGACGCTGGAGGTCGCCTCGCGCTGCGCCTTCTCGCTGGGCGAGATCCGCTACGAATACCCCGAGGAACTCGTCCCGCCCGGCGAGACGCCCGCCACGCACCTGGAGAAGCTCGCCCTCGAGGGCCTTGCCCGCCGCTATCCCGCGGGCGCTCCCGCCAGCGTCGCCAGCACGGTGGCGCATGAGCTTCGCCTCATCGGCGAGATGGGCTACGAGCCCTTCTTTCTCACCGTGCACGACATCGTCGTGTTCGCGAGGAGCCAGGGCATCCTTTGCCAGGGGCGCGGCTCCGCCGCCAACTCGGCGGTGTGCTACTGCCTGGGGATCACCGAGGTCGACCCGGGGCGCATGTCCGTCCTCTTCGAGCGCTTCATCTCGAAGGAACGCGGCGAGCCGCCGGACATCGACGTCGACTTCGAGCACCAGCGGCGCGAGGAGGTGATCCAGTACCTCTACGGGAAGTACGGCCGCGAGCGGGCCGCGCTCACCGCGGTGGTCATCACCTACCAGCCCCGAAGCGCCGTGCGCGACGTCGGCAAGGCGCTGGGCCTGTCCCTCGACCAGGTGGACCTCCTCGCGAAAAACCTGTCCTGGTGGGACGACCCGGAAGCCCTGAAGCAGCGCATCGCGGAAGCCGGCTTCGACCCCGAAAGCCCCGTGCTGCGGCAGGTGGTGGAGCTCACGCGCGAGTTGGTCGGCTTTCCGCGGCACCTCTCCCAGCACCCGGGAGGCTTCGTGATCGACAACCGCGGGCTCTCGCGCCTCGTCCCGGTGGAGAACGCCACCATGCCCGGCCGGACGGTCATCCAGTGGGACAAGGACGACCTCGACGCGATGGGGCTCCTCAAGGTCGACGTGCTCGGGCTCGGGATGCTCTCGTGCATCCGGCGCGCCATCGACCTGGTGAACGGCTACCGGGGCACGCGCCTCGCGATGGCCGGCATCCCCGCGGAGGATCCGGCCGTCTACGCGATGGCGCAGCAGGCCGACACGCTCGGGGTCTTCCAGATCGAGTCCCGCGCCCAGATGGCGATGCTGCCGCGCCTCAAGCCCGCCTGCTTCTACGACCTGGTGATCGAGGTGGCCATCGTCCGGCCGGGTCCCATCATGGGGAAGATGGTCCACCCGTACCTGCGCCGCCGGGAGGGCAAGGAGGCCGTGAGCTACCCCAGCCCCGCGGTGAAGGGCGTGCTCGAGCGCACCCTCGGCGTCTCGATCTTCCAGGAGCAGGTGATGCAGCTCGCGGTCGTGGCGGCGGGGTTCACGCCGGGCGAGGCGGACAGCCTCCGGCGGGCCATGGCCGCGTGGCGCCGGCGGGGAGGGATCGAGCCGTTCCGCGAGAAGCTCGTGGGCGGCATGCTCTCGAGGGGCTACACGCAGGCCTACGCGGAGCAGATCTACCAGCAGATCCAGGGATTCGGGGAGTACGGCTTCCCGGAATCGCACGCGGCCAGCTTCGCGCTCCTCGTCTATGTCTCCTGCTGGCTCAAGCGCCACGAGCCCGCCGCCTTCGCCTGCGCGCTGCTCAACAGCCAGCCCCTCGGGTTCTACAGCCCCTCGCAGATCGTCCAGGACGCGCGTCGCCACGGCGTCGAGGTGCGCCCCGTCTGCGTCCTCGCGAGCGAGGTGGACAGCACGCTGGAGCCCGGCAAGGGGGGCGAACCGGCCATCCGGCTCGGGCTTTCCCGGGTTTCCGGACTTAAAGCAAATTCTTCGAAATCAATCGTAGAATCAAGAAAAGAAAAGAATTTTGAATCCATTGACGAGATGGCCCAGCGGGCGGGGCTCGATCGCGACGACCTGAGCGGTCTCGCCCGGGCGGATGCCCTGTCGGCCCTGGCGGGGCACCGCAGGGCGGCCCTGTGGAGCACCCTGGCGGTCGACGACCGCACCCCGCTCGACATGCCGGCGCAGCCCGATCCCGAACCGGCCCCCGTCTGCGCCGCCTCGGAAGGGGAAGAGGTCGTGGCCGACTACGCTTCCGTGGGGCTCACCCTGCGCCGCCACCCGCTCGCTATCCTGCGGCCGAGCCTCGAGGCGCGTCGCCTCGTCACGGCCGAGGAGGTCGCGGCGGCCCGCCACGGCCAGTGGATCCGCACCTCGGGCCTGGTCACTTGCCGCCAGCGCCCCTCCACGGCGAGCGGGGTCCTCTTCGTGACTCTCGAGGACGAGACGGGCTACGTGAACCTGGTGGTCTGGAGCCACCTGGTGGAAGCGAATCGCCGCGCGCTCCTCGGATCGCGCCTGCTGGGCGTGGCGGGGCCGGTGCAGAAGCAGGGGATCGTCGTGCACGTGATCCCGCAGCGCTTCGGGGACCTCACGCGGCTATTGGGCGAGTTGCGGACGGCCAGTCACGACTTTCATTGACGAAGCCACGGCCTCGCCCAGCCCAGCCCCTCGCTCGTCCCGGCCCGCGGCCGATATTCGCAGCCGACCCAGCCGTCGTAGCCCAGCTCGTCCAGCAGCGCGAAGAGGAACGGGTAGTTCACCTCGCCGGTATCGGGCTCGTTCCGGCCCGGCACGCCCGCCACCTGGAAGTGCGCGACGCCCGGCAGGTACTGCCGGATCTTCGAGGCGAGGTCGCCTTCGACGACCTGGCAGTGGTAGAGGTCCATCTGCACGCGCAGGTTCGCCGCCCCCACATCGCGCACCAGGGCGTGCGCCTCGTCCTGCCGGGTGAGGAAGTAGCCGGGCACGTCGCGCGGATTGATGGGCTCGATGAGCACGGTGACCCCGGCCGAGGCGGCCTCGCGCGCGGCGTGCGCGAGGTTGGCCGCGAAGGTCTCGCGCTGGGCTTCGCGCGGGAGGCCGGGCACGGCAAGGCCCGCCATCACGTGCAGCCGCGTGTTGCCGAACACGGCCGCGTAGTCGAGCGCTCTCGCGATCGCCGCGCGAAAGTCCTCCTCCCGCCCCGGGATCGACGCGAGGCCCCGTTCGCCGCCGGCATAGTCGCCGATGGCCGCGTTGAAGAGCACCTGTTCGAGCGCGTGACGGTCGAGGCGCTGCCTGATCTCGGCGGCCGTGTACCCCTCGGGCGAGAGATACTCGACCGCGCGGAAACCGTCGGCCGCCGCCGCCTCGAACCGGTCGAGGAAAGGCCGGTCCGGATAGAGGAACGAGAGGTTCGCGCAGAACCGCGGCATGGGACTCAGGCCGCCTTGCCGGACGAGAGGCCGAGTTCCTTGCGGAAGATCGACTCCATCTCGAGGCGCACGCCCACCGCTTCCTTCGTGTCGTCGAACGCCACGTCGCTCCAGCGCACGGGCTGGCCCGCCGCCACGTCGTTCCTGAGCACCATGTGGTGTGCCAGTCCGATCGGGAGCATCCCTTGCGCGAGCGACGCGCTGGCCGGCATGAGCTTGCCGTACACCGTGTGGCCGCCTTCGCCATCGAGCGTCTCGCCGGCCTTCAGCAGGCGCTTGGCCGTCGCCGCGACGTCGCCGCGGAACGCGCCCGTGGCGCCGGTCGCCTCGCCGCGCACCGCGATCGACGCGACGGAGATGCCCAGTTCCAGGCCGATGAGGTGGTAGGGCTTGTACATCGCCGCGTAGCGGCCGGTGGAGTCGGTCTTGAGGCCGTACTGCGCGAAACAGTCGCGCACGTAGGGGGAGGGCGCCTCGAAGACGACGTAGACGCCCCAGCGCAGGTCGCGAAAGACCGGCCGGCCGTCCCGCTCGATCGAGGACACCACCTCGACCGTGCCCTTCCTCGCCAGGATGCCG
The DNA here is from genome assembly GCA_964587315.1 of uncultured Lysobacter sp. Taxonomy (GTDB): domain Bacteria; phylum Pseudomonadota; class Gammaproteobacteria; order Burkholderiales; family Usitatibacteraceae; genus FEB-7. Next base: position 17,395 of record CAZPLW010000010.1, on the reverse strand, counting down.
CCGTCGGAGAGCGGGCGCAGGATCGTCGGCAGGTCGTCCACGCCGCAAGGCGGAAACGCGAGGCCGTCGTCCGGCGGCAGGAGGTCGCAGCCGTTGGCGACGGCCGCCATCTCGAGGGCGCTCTTCGTGCCGTCCAGGAACGAGTTGAACATCTGCGCGTTGAAGTCGCCCGAGGCGACCTGCGCCTCGGAGAATCCGTAGTGGCCCCATACCGTGTCGGGGGTGGACTGGTGGTAGACCGGCAGGTACTTCGTGCCCTTGCCGGCACACACGACCTCGAGACCGACGGTGCGCGACCAGTCCACGAGCTCGGCGATGAGCGCGGGCTGGTCGCCGGAGGCCATCGAGTAGACGATGCCGGCCTGCGCCGCCTTGCGGGCGAGGTACGCGCCGGCGAGCACGTCCGCCTCCACGTTCACCATGATCACGTGCTTGCCGTAGCGGCAGCACTGGAGCACGTGGTGGATGCCCGCCGCGGGGCTTCCGGTCGCGTCGATGACGATCTCGACGTGGTCGCTCGCGATGAGCGAATCCGCGTCGTCGGTGATGAAGGTCGTGCCGGCGCGGGCGGCCTCCTGGAAGGACTTCGCGTCCGCGCGCGAGGCCTCCCAGCCCACGCGCTCGAGCGAGGCGCGCGCGCGATCGGGCGACAGGTCGGCGACGCCCACGAGGTGGATGCCGGGGGTGCGGGGAGCCTGGGAGAGATACATCGAGCCGAACTTGCCGGCGCCGATGAGGCCGACCCGGACGGGCTTGCCGGCCGCGGCGCGGCCCTGCAGTTTCTGGATGAGGGACATCGGAAGTCTCCGGAAGGGCGGGCTGGGCGCGGCGGTCATGGCGCCGCGATGCCTCGAAAGGATAGCATTCGCCTATCCGCTCACGACCCCGAAGGACGCCATGTCCCAGCCCTGCATCATCACCGTCGCCATCACGGGCTCCGTGCCCCAGAAGAAGGACAACCCGGCGGTGCCCATCACGGTCGCGGAGCAGGTCGAGTCCACGCACGAGGCCTTCGAGGCGGGCGCGACGCTGGTCCACCTGCACGTGCGCAACGACGACGGCACGACCACGTCCTCGCCGGAGCGCTTCGCGCAGGTCTTCGAGGGAATCCGAAAGCACTGCCCGGGCATGATCGTGCAGTTCTCGACGGGCGGCCGCTCGGGCACCGGGCGCGAGCGCGGCCTGCACCTGGCGCTCAGGCCGGACATGGCGTCGCTCGCGACGGGCTCGGTCAACTTCCCGAACCGCGTCTACGAGAACAGCCCGGAACTGGTGGAGTGGCTCGCCGCCGAGATGCGCGACAAGGGCATCAAGCCCGAGATCGAGGTCTTCGACCTGTCGATGATCTTCGGCGCCGTGCGCCTGCAGCGCGAGGGGCTCATTCCCGGCACCCTGCACATGCAGTTCGTCATGGGCATCCGGAACGCGATGCCGGTGGACCGCGAGGTCTTCGATTTCTACGTGCAGACGCTGAGGCGCGTGGCGCCCGAGGCGACGTGGACGGGCGCGGGCATCGGCCGGGAACAGATGAACCTCGCGCGATGGTCGCTCGCCCGGGGCGGGCACTGCCGCACGGGCATGGAAGACAACGTGCGCATCGACAAAGAGACGCTGGCCTCATCGAACGCGGCGCTCGTCCGGGAGGTGGTGCGCCTTTGCGGTGAGTCGGGCCGCCCCGTGGCCTCCGCGGCGCAGGCGCGCCAGATGCTCGGCTTGCGTCCCGCCTGACGATTCCTCCCGTCAGGGACGATGCTTCGGCTTCGGCTTGTCGACCGGCGGCGCCCGGCGGTTCGTGTCCACGGCCGCCCCCCAGGCCCCCAGCGCGCCTGCCACGACGGCGATCCACAGCATCAGGAGCGGATCGAGCAGGATGCCGCCTGACGCGCAGCCCAGCGCGACCAGGGAGCCGATCGCGAAGAGGATAGGATCGGGCGAAATGATGCCGCCGCGATTCACCCGCATGCCGTTCACGACGAAGAAGGCCGTGACGACGGCCATCAGGACGGTCAGCCAGAAAAGTACGGGCGCGTACCCGGGAAGCTTGGCGAGGAAGGCCATGGGACGAGATCTCGGCGTAATCGGTTGGGCGGGGTCATTATCCCTTGGATGACCGGCGCCTAGGTGGGTTGGCCGGGCTGAATGATCGTGCGGCAGCCCCATCGTTTGGTCGCATAATTTGTATTATGTAAAGTTACGAGTGTTCGCGACTCACGGTCCTTGATCCGGGCCACGAATGCAATTCAGGGACCGCCCTCAAGTCCTCTTCCCGGCTTCCGTCACGCCTTAGGCCGGCCTCGACGCCCTAGAGCCAAGCGGACCGGCTCGCGCTGACGGTCGCGATCCTCCACGCACGCTAGGGTCCCTGCTTGCCCAGCATGTGGAGCTGCCACAGGTCCTTGTGGCTGATGCGCAGCATCGGCTGGATGGCGATGAGCCCCGTCCGGCCGATGCTGCCCTCGAGATAGCGCATCTCCTCGAACTTGGCGCGCGTCTCGTCGTCGGCGGTCACCTCGAAACCGCTCTCGCGCATCATGAGGATGCCCTTCGCCCGCAGCGCGAGCTCCGTGTGCAGGCGCAGGTAGCACAGCAGGTCCGCGACCACCGGTCCCTGGAACCTGTCCTTGAGGGCGTGCAGGTAGCGTCCCACCGGCGAATCGGAAAGCCTGCCGGACTGGATGAGCTCCAGCATCTCGGCATCCGCGTCGAACCCCTGGCCCAGCCACTCGCCCACGGCCTTCTCGCTGCGGCGGAAGACGAGATAGAACACGGGCGGCAACACGACCAGCGTCGCGAGCGTGGCCGCCTTCGGGTTGGCGAGCAGGTGGTTGAATCCCGAATGCAGCAGGGCCGCGACCAGGAGCCCCGGCGCGAAGCCGCGCCAGCGGGCCGAGCGCGATTTCTCGAGCAAGGCGAGCCCCATCACGGCGAAGAGCGCGGTCGCGCCGCCGTGCATGAGCGCGGTGCCGAACCCGCGCACGATCCAGAGCCCGAGTCCGGCATCGGCCGCCTGGGTGAGCTGGTGCAGGTTCTCCACGATCGCGAAGCCCGCGCCGGTCGCGAAGCCGAAGATCGCCGCGTCGACCAGGAAGCCGATGCGGTGCGCGCGCACCAGCGCGACCACGACGAGCCCCTTGAGGAGTTCCTCCGCGAGCGGCGCGACATAGCGCGAGTAGCGCGCAAGCTCGAGACCGGTGACGTCGAGAAGGACGCCGTTGAGGACGTACCCCGCCGCCGCCGCGAGCGCACCGGCCGCCACCACCGCGACCACTGCCTTGAGGCTCACCAGCTTGTAGCTGTCGAGCAGGAGCAGCGCGCCCAGGAAGCACAGGACGGGAAGGAGGCTGACCAGCGTGTGCCCCGGATCGAGAGCCGCCATCCGCCCTGCCCTACAGGATCTTCAGCGAGATCATGAATTCGTCGCCGGCTCTCGTGGCGCCGCGATACCCCACCGCGTAGCCGACGGAGAGCGTCATCTCGTACCAGTGCAGGACGGTGAAGCGCAGGTCGACCTGGGCGCCGAGGCTCGAATAGTCCCGGCGAAGCCGCGAATCCTGCGGGTCGGTCCGGAGCGCCGAGGCGAAGACTGCCGGCCGCAGCCACGCGAGGTAGAAGCTCGGCGTGCCTACGGACTCGAAGATGCGCGGCGGCAGGTTCAGCTCCGCGAGCGTCTTCACGAAGCTCCGCCCGCTCACCTCGTTGATGCCGAAGCCCGGCATCGCGTAGTGCTCGCGGTAGCGCTTGATGGCGCCGCTGTCCACGTAGTTGTTGCCGAACCCGCCGAAGAAGAAATTGGCGAACGGGTCGCGCCGGTCGCCGTCGGCCACGCCGGCCGCGCTGCGCAACCAGACCGACGAGTGGTCCAGGGGCAGCGGAAAGCCGAAATCGAGGCCGCCGCGAAGCTGCGGGATCGTCTCGCCGTTCACGCGGTTCGCGGAAAGGCTGGCCTCCCACGACAGGCCCTTCTCGTCGTCCACCGCGCCCAGGGATCGCTGGAAGTGCTTGTATCGCAGGCTCACCTCGGCCGTGTAGAGGCGCTCGAAGGTCGCGTCGACGTTCTGGTAGTCCGGCAGCGCGTCGATCTTGTCGTAGTAGGCGATCTCGGTCTTCAGGTCCAGGCGCCGGGGCTCGTCGTAGATGAGCGTGTTGTCGTGGCCGACCTTGATGCCCAGTCCCTTGCGGCTCTTCTTCGTGGGGCCGAAGAGGTCGTAGAAGTCGGACTTGTTCCAGGTGAGGTCCGCGCGCCATCCGAGGTAGTTCCAGTTGAGGTCGAGGTGCGCCCGCTCGCTCGAGGCGAGGCCCGTGTCGGGGGTGAAGGCCGCGGTGATGGCGACCTGCGCGAAGCCGATGGGGTCCTCGACCGAGAGCCTGTAGCCCACGCCGATCGAGTCCTTGTAGCCCTGCAGCACCGGAAGGCCGTTCTTCACCACCAGGTCCCGCCGGGGATCCCACGGCCCACGGGCCGTGACCAGCTTCTCCTCGTCGACCGTGCTGGCGGGCGGCACCTGCCACGACTTCACGACCGGGTGCTTCTCGGCCACCTCCGTGCCCAGGAAGCGGATGGCGCTCGCGTCCTTGACCGGTTTCGGGTCGATGATCGCCGGCACGAAGCCCTCCCCCGTGTAGTCGAAGACGAGGAGGCGGCCGTCGGCGAGCGGGGCCGGGCGGAAGAAGCCGGACTCGGCGTTGGAGACGGCCTCCACGGCGCCCGTGGCCACTTCGTACCGGAAGATGTTCGACACGCCCGTGTAGTAGCTGCTGCCGTAGAGGTGCCGGCCGTCCCTCGAGAACACGAAGCTCTCGGGCACGGACTGGCCGAACCGGTATTCCGAGAGCGGCCTCGCCTCGCCGGCGAGCAGGCTCTCGATGCGCCACACGCGAAGGAACTGCTCGGTGTCCACCTGGCTCACGGAGGCCGAGAGCAGCTTGCCGTCCGGCGAGATGTCGAGATCGTAGGGGATGTTCTCGTACGGAAAGGACAGGACCTCGACCACCTTGTCGTAGGGCGCCGCAATGCGCACCAGCGACGCCAGGCCGTTCTCGTGCCGAACGCCCCACAGCGAGCGGTCCGCGGGATTGAACGCGAATTCGCCCACGCGGGCGTCCTCGATCAGCATCCGCTCCTCGCCCGTCTTCACGTCGACCGCCATGAGGTCGCGCAGGGCGATGTTGTCGTTCGCGTAGAAGAGCGTGCCGCCCGCGGGGTCCCAGGCGAGCGAGGTCACCTTGTAGAGGATCGCCCGCTTCACGTCCGCGAGCCGGCGACGCTCTCCCGTGCTCAGGTCGATCGAGCCCACGTAGTCGATGGTGCCGGGATAGCGGAAGGCACCGTAGAGCCTGCCGGCCGCCTCGTCGACGAAGACGCGCGAGGTGGATCCGACCGCGCCCGCGACCAGCTTCACCGTCGGCGTGATGGGGTGCTTGCGCACTTCCGCGAGGTTGCCGGCCTGGAAATCGCGTTCGAAGGCGATCCAGTCCTGCCACGCCTTCTCCACCGGCAGGCCGAAGACGTGCTCGAACTGGTCCGCGTAGTACCGGCGGCTGCCCTCGTCGCGCCGCAGCCACTGGAGCACCTTCTCCGGCGAATGGGCGTACGAGAGCCAGGTGATGAAGCGCGTGCCGTAGAGATACGCGTTGGCGCCGACCTGGAAATCCACCCGCGTGCCTCGCGAGACGAGCCCGAGCGGGTCGTAGAAGGGCGCGCCGTCGCGCACCATGGCGCGGAACACCATCTCGTCGTAGCCGCCCTGGGCGCGGCCGAGGCCGCCGCTCATCCACGTCTCGAGGAACACCGCGGCGCCCTCGTTCAACCATCGCGGCGCCGTGAACCGGGGAACCGTGAGATAGCTGTAGAGAAGCGATTCCGGGTTCTGCGCCCGGGCGGAGACCTTGCCGAGCAGGAACCGGCGCCACCGGCGGTCCTCCTCGTCGGCGACGTCGCCCATGGCCACGTGCACCAGTTCGTGGTTCATGAGCGAATACATGCGCTCGCTGGCGGTGAAGGTCTCGAACGCGCGCGACAGGGGCGCGACGTCGAAGATGAGCAGGTTGCGCGGCGCGGAGATCGCGGCGGCATTGCCGAAATCCGCGAGGTCCTTCAGCAGGACGGTCGTCGGTTGCGAGGGTGTCCAGCCGAGCATCCGCTTCTGCCACGAAAGCGAATTCGTGTAGGTGCGGATCGTGTGCGGCTCGAGGTAGCGCAGCGAGTCGAAATAGACGAGTTCGAGGTCCGGCGTCCGGACGCGGGACATTCCCAGCGGGCTCGGCGCGTCATCGGCCGGCGACGCGAGCGGTACGAGGGCGACGAGCCCCGCCAGCAATTTGCGCCACACACCGTCCCCCTGTGTTGTCGTTCCCCGTTCTGCCGCGGGGCCACCGAAGCATATAGGCATGGGCGGCAAAAAAAAACCGCCGGCGCTCGGCCGGCGGTCCGGAATGTCGATGGCGACGGGATTACTTCTTCATCGCTTCGTTGGACGCCTTCGCGGCGGCTTCGTTGGCGGCCTTGGCAGCGGCCTGGTTGGCGGCCTTCTGCGCGGCTTCGTTGGCCGAACGGTTCGCCGCCTCGTTGGCCGAGCGGCTTGCCGCCTGGTTGGTGGCTTTCTGCGCGGCTTCGTTGGCCGAGCGGTTGGCCGCTTCGTTGGCCGAGCGGCTCGCGGCTTCGTTGGAACGCACCGCCGCCTCATTGGCCGAGCGGCTGGCGGCTTCGTTGGAGCGGACCGCCGCTTCGTTGGCCGAGCGACTGGCGGCTTCGTTGGAGCGGACCGCCGCTTCGTTGGCCGAGCGGCTCGCGGCTTCGTTGGAACGCACCGCCGCCTCATTGGCCGAGCGGCTCGCCGCCTCGTTCGAGCGGACGGCCGCGTCATTGGAGCGCACCGCCGCTTCATTGGAACGCGTGGCCGCTTCGTTGGCCGCCGCGGCACTGCCGACCTGGCCCGCCGGGCTCGCCTGCGTGCCACCGGCCGCCGAGGGTTCGCCGAGTTTCACGTCGCCGGCCGTGGGCTGGTTGGCGCGATAGCGCTGGGCCGGGGCGATGGTTCCCGAGGCGCCGTCGCCGGAGGACGGGAAGTCCGTGGCGTAGTAGACGCCGAAGATGACCGCGGCTGCCGCGATGCCCGTGCCGATCCAGATCTTGCCGTTGCCGGAATTGCGATTCTGCTCGCTCATGGTCTTGTTCCCTTCCCCTGTCAGATTGGCCTTTCGGACCCCCGAAGGATGCCCGGACGGATCGCCCGGAACTCCCCGGGCCTCGGATGCACCTCCCCTATGTACGCTCGAACGGTGAAAAAGTTGGCGCCAGCGGCCGGGCCGCTGCGGCCTGGGCGCGACGCGTTCCATCACGGAAGCGGTGAACTCGGGTGGCGGCGATGCCGCGGGCACCCGTTTCAGGTCGGAAAAAAGCGCGCGAAGGGCATCGTATTCCCGGCGAGCGGATTCATCACTCGACAGGATGCGATCCAGCTCGCCCGCCTCGCGGGGGGTTGCCTCGCCGTCCAGGACGGCGTGCATGAGGGCGGTGATGTCGTTTCGGGTCACGATCGGTTCCCGTCGGTGGGCTCGAGCAGCACGCGCAGCCTCTGCCGCGCCTCGAACAGGCGCGATTTCACGGTCTTCTCCTCGATGCCGAGGATGTCCGCGATCTCGCGGTAACTGCATTCGGAAAAGTGCCGCAACGTGAGCACCACCCGGTCGTCCCCTTTCATCCGGTCCAGGGCCGCCTGCACGCGTTTCGCGAGCTGCGTCTCGTCAAGTTGCCTCGCCGGGTCGGCCATCTCGCCGTCCGGCACGTTCTCGTCGTCATCGCCCATCGTTTCCTCGCGCCGGCTGCGGCGCAGGACGTCCAGCGACTCGTTCACCGCGATCCGGTAGATCCAGCTGAAGAACCGGTATTGCGGGTCGTACTCGTGGATCCTCTCCCACACCCGGAGAAACACCGTCTGGGTCGCCTCGCTCGCGTCCTCGGCGTTCCCGAGCACCCGGAAGGCCGCGTGGTAGAGCGCCTTCTGGTATTGCCGGACGATCGCTTCGAGGGCCGAACGATCGCCCCGGCGGCACCTCTCGGCGAGCGCTTCGTCTGGTTCCTTGTCCACAAGTACGCGCGGGGAAGGGAAAAGTTGGAACCGGGCGGCTAGAGGGCCGGCTCGATCTCGAAAATCTGGTCGAATCCGGAGTACTGGAAGATGTCGAGGATGTGCCGGTTCATCCCGGCCAGCTTGAGCTTGCCGCCCCGGGCGAGCAGGCGCTTCTGGGTCTTGAGGAGGACGCCCAGCCCGGCGCTCGAGATGTACTCGAGCCTGCTGCAATCCAGCGTGACGGTGCCTTCCACCTTGTCGAGGAAGGCCTGCGCAGTGGCGCATTGCGCGGCGTCGAAACGGCCCGCGACCACGACCACCCCTTCCGAACCGCGTTCGATCGCCAGCATGTCTCCCCCTAGTGCGCCCCGTCCGTCGCGCCCGCCAACGTCTTGCGGAACGTGATCCGGCTTTGCCGGGTCTCCTTCGTGTATTCGTACCCGAGGTGATCCACCAGGCGCCTCACCAGGTGCAGCCCCAGCCCGCCGGGCTGGCGCTCCTCGATCGGCGCGTGGATGTCCACGTCGGGGGCTTGCGTGACGTCGAAAGGCTCGACTCCGGAATCGGTCAGCGTGACCTCGATGCCTCCCTGCACCTTCACGAGGTCGATGCGCACCGCGGACCGGGATTCCGGGCTGTATTTGACCATGTTCGTGAACAACTCTTCCAGCGCCAGGTCGACGGCGCCCTGGAGGCGGCGGTCCACGCCGTGCATTGCGAAGAATTCCGAGGTGAACTCGAAGAGGGCAGCGACCCGTCCGATCTCCCTCGGGACAAGACGGTGATCGCGCTCGCCGCCCGTCTCCCGCTTCAGCATGACGATCGTCACGTCGTCCTCCTGCGGCGCGCCGCGCGCGAACGCCTTCACTTCGGCGAGCAATCGAGCCGCGAGTTCCCGCATCCCGAGACGGTGGTGCCCGCGCGCCAGGTCGCATACGCGCGCCTCGCCGAACTCCTCGCCGTCCGGGCTCCGGTATTCGTAGATGCCGTCCGACAGCAGGAGCACCAGGTCGCCTTCAGCCAGGTCCAGCACGACCGCGGGCCGCAACGCCGTGATCGGCATGGCCGCCAGCGGAAAACTCGTGGGCTTGTGGCGGACGCACTCGCCCGTCGCCGCGCGCAGGTGCAGGATCGGCGCCTGGCCGCCGCTGTGAAACCGCAACCGGTGGCGTGGCGCGTCCAGCAAGCCGATGAATGCCGTGATGAACCGGTCCGGCGGGAGCGTGGCCGCCAGTTGGTTGTTCACCTGCGTGAACGCCGTTTCGAGGCTTGCCCCCAGGCGGAAGGCGATCCGCAGCATCGCCTGCATCTGGGTGACGGAGAGCGCGGGCGCGATGCCGTGTCCCGTCGCATCCGCCAGCACGACGAGCAGCCCCTGCTCGAGAATCGCGAGGTCGAAGGTGTCGCCGCCGGTGAGCCCGGCGGGCTGGAAGGTGCCGTAAACGTCGTAACCGGCGACGACGGGCATCGTCGAGGGCAGCGTGCCCTGCTGCACGATGCGGGCCATCTCGAGTTCCTGCCGCAGCTTCTCGCCCTCGATGAGCGCCTCGGTCATCTTCACGCGTTGCAGGGCGACGGCGCACTGCGCCGCGAGCGCGAGGGCGAGCTCCTCGTCGTCCCGGTCGAAGACCCCGCCCGTCTTGTTGAGCACCTGCATCACGCCCACGAGCACGTCGTTGAGGTCCACGAGCGGCAGCGTGAGCATGCAGCGCGTGCGGAAGCCGGAGCGCCTGTCGACCTCGGGATTGAACCGCTCGTCCGCGTAGCAGTCGGGCACGTTGATGAGACGCCGGTTGCGGGCGCAGGCCCCGACGATTCCCGTGCCGGCCGGAACGCGGATCGGCTCGATGCCGGTCGCCACCTCGAGAACCAGCTCGTCCGTGACCGCATCGTAAAGCCAGACGGAGCCGCCTTCGGCCCCGAGGACCTGCTTGGCGGCGCTCATGACCTCGGTCAGCATGGTGCGGAGATCGAATGGCGCGGCGAGCTTGCTCGTCACCGCGAGAATCGCCTCCAGATCGTGCGCCGAGAGCCCGCGCTGGTGGGGGCGTGCACTCATCCCGGCAGAATGTAGCAGAGGCCGACGATCTCGTCCGGCCTACGGAGACGGCCGGGCAATGCGGGCGGCACGGTCACGGCGAGCTTCGCGCACTCGGCGTGGAGCGTCGAGGAGGATCCCGCGGCCTTGCCGCAACCGGTCGAATCGTCCGTGGCTGGCGTGCAAGGCGCCGGCGGAAATCGGGTGCTCGCGCCCTGGGACCGCAAACCGAGGGGGATTGCTTTCGCGGCGCTTACCGGTCAAACTAGTTCGTGTTAGAACTAAATGGATCGCCCGTGTCCCGACCCGCCGTGGTGCCCGTGTTGCGTGAGCTGGTCCGCTGCTACCAGGCTTTCGAGCGCGTCTCGAACGCGCACATCCGCCTGTCGGGTCTCACGCCTCCGCAGTTCGACATCGTGGCCACCCTCGGCAACACCGCGGGCATGACGTTCAAGGAACTCGGCCAGCGCACGCTCATCACCAAGGGAACCCTCACGGGCGTCGTCGACAGGCTCGAGGAGCGCGGCCTGGTCCGCCGGGTCGCTTCCGCATGCGATGGCCGGTCGACCCTGGTCCGATTGACGAAGTCTGGCGAGGCGTTGTTCGAGCGCACGTTCGCTCCGCACCTGGCGTTCCTCGCGCCCGCCTTCGAGGCGCTGCCGGAGTGCGGCGCGCGCGAACTCGAGAAGCGCCTCGGACAGTTGCGCATCGCCCTCGAGCAGCGGTACCAAAGCCTGCCCTGCCACGACGAGGACGCCGCATGAATCCTTCCCTGCGCTACACGCGCACGGCGATCGCGCTGCACTGGGTCGCCGCGATCCTCATCCTCGGCAACGTCGCGTTCGGCCTCTTCATGACGGACCTGCCGCTGTCGCCCGCGAAGCTGCGCTACTACTCCTGGCACAAGTGGGTCGGGGTGACGGTATTCCTCCTGTCGGCGGCCCGCCTGCTGTGGCGCCTCGCGCACCCTGCGCCGGCGCTTCCGCCCTCGATGCCGGCCTGGCAGCGAAAAGCGGCCCACGCGTCGCACGGGCTGCTCTACGTCCTGTTCTTCGCCGCCCCGCTGACGGGTTGGCTCTTCAGTTCGGCCGCGGGCTTCCCGACGGTCTACCTCGGCCTGGTGCAACTGCCGGACCTGCTCTCGAAGAACCGGGAACTCGCCGACGCCCTCAAGGTCGTCCACAAGGTGGCGACGTGGTCGCTCGGCCTGCTCGCCATCGTCCACGCCGTGGCGGCGGTCAAGCATCACGTCGTCGACCGCGACGATGTCCTGCACCGCATGCTCCCGTTCCTCAAGACCAGGACCTGACCCATGAGACCTTCCGCCTTCACCGCCCTGGCCTTGTCGGCCGCCCTCCTCGCCCTTCCGGTCGCCGCGCAGGCGCCGCAGAAGGTCGCCCTCGACAAGAGCCAGATCCGCTTCGCCTTCAAGCAGATGAACGTGCCCGTCGAGGGACGGTTCCGGAAGTTCGACGCCACCGTGAGCTTCGACCCGAAGAAGCCGGAGGCGACCAAGGCCGAGTTCGAGGTCGAGCTCGCGTCCATCGACCTGGGCAACGGGGACGGGGAGACGGAGGCCAAGCGCAAGGCCTGGCTCAACGTCGACGCGTTTCCCAAGGCGAGATTCGTCGCCACCACCGTGAAATCGACGGGACCCGGCCGCTACGAGGCCGCGGGCCCGCTCACGATCAAGGGCATCACGCAGAACATCGTCGCCCCCTTCAGCCTCGTGGAGGCGGGGGGATTGCGCACCGTGGAGGGATCGTTCGGCCTGAAGCGCCTGCCCTACAGGATCGGCGAAGGCCCCTGGGCCGATACCGACACGGTCGCCGACGACGTGAGCGTCCGGTTCAAGTTCGTCATCCCCCTCACGCAGTAACCCTCCCCCCAAGAACCAAGGAGTCCCACCCATGAATCGTCACGCCATCGCCGCCCTCGTGGCCGGCGCCCTCGCAACCCTGCCCGCGGTCGCCGCCCCGGAGAGCTATTCGCTCGACTCGCGCCATACCTTTCCCAGCTTCGAGCTGAACCACCTGGGCTTCTCGATCCAGCGCGGCCGATTCAACAAGACCGCCGGCAAGATCACGCTCGACTCCGCCGCCAGGAAGGGCACGGCGGACATCACGATCGACGCGGCCAGCATCGATACCGGTCTCGACAAGCTCGAGGAGCACCTGCGCGGCGAGGACTTCTTCAACGTCGCCAAGTTCCCGACGATCACTTTCAAGGGCGACCAGTTCGCCTTCGATGGCGACAAGGTGAAATCCGTGGCGGGCACCCTCACGATCCTCGGGGTGAGCAAGCCGGTCACGCTCACGGCCGCCTACTTCCACTGCGCCGACCACCCGATGACCAAGAAGAAGGCCTGCGGCGGCGATTTCACCACGACGATCAAGCGCACGGATTTCGGCATGAAGTACGCCGTCCCGGCCGTGGCCGACGACGTCACGCTTCGCATCCAGGTCGAAGCCTTCAAGGACTAGACCGCCAAGGCACCCGGCGAGGGGCCCCACGCGTTTGTGGGGATCACCGGCAAGCGGCAGGCGGTCGCAGCCGACACGACGCTTTCGGATGCAACGCGGTGGCAATGGGAGGCCGACTCCCGTTCGCAGGATGGCCTCCACGAATGGGCCGGCTTGGCCGGTCCTTTTCGCTAGAATCGCCCCCATGCTCGCCGACCATTTCTCCCGCTTCTTCGCCGCCCGGCCCGGGCGCCTGCATTTCGCTGCCCACAGCCACCATCCCTGGCCCGACGTCACCGAGGCCGCCCACGCGCGCTGCTGGGATGACGCCGCGACGATGGCGGACAGGAAATGGATGCGGGTCATCGGCGAGGTGCTGCCCGCCGCGCAGTCGCACGTGGCACGGCTGCTGCGCCTTCCGGACCCGGGACAGGTGGCCTTCGCGCCCAACACGCACGAGTTCGTGGCCCGCCTGTATTCGTGCCTGGACTGGTCGAAGCCGGTTCGCGTGCTCGCGAGCGCGCACGAGTTCCACAGCTTCCGCCGCCAGACGCGGCGCCTGCAGGAGACCGGTCGCCTGGCGCTCACCGAGATTCCCGCCGAACCCTGGGCAAGCTTCGAGGAGCGCTTCGCGCAGGCGGCCGCCGGGGGCGATTGGGACCTGGTCTTCCTCTCGCAGGTGTTCTTCGACTCGGGCTTCGTCGTCCGGGATCTCGAGCGCATCGTGCGCGCGGCGCCGGAGCGCGCCGTGGTCGCGATCGACGGCTATCACGCGTTCTGCGCGATTCCGGTGGATTTCTCGGCGTTCGCCGATCGCGCGTTCTACCTCGCGGGCGGCTACAAGTACGCGATGTCCGGCGAAGGCGCGTGCTTCCTGGCCGTGCCGCCGGGTTGCGAGCTGCGTCCCGCCGATACCGGGTGGTACGCCTCGTTCGAGACGCTGAGCGCGGCGCCCGGCGCCGAGGTGCCCTATGCCGGGGATGCGTTCCGTTTCTGGGGGGCGACGTTCGATCCGTCCGGCCTCTACCGTTTCGATGCCGCGATGCGCCTGCTGCGGGACCAGGGCGCGACGGTCGAGCGCATTCACGCCCACGCGAAAGCGCTGCAGGAGCAGTTCCTCCAAGGGCTCGCGAGGGCGAATTTCCCGACGCTGCCGGCCGGATCGCTCGTGCCGCCCCGCGGGGAGCCCCGCGGAAACTTCCTCGCGTTCGATGTCGAGGGAGCGCAAATCGTCCAGCAGCATCTCGAGGCGGCCGGAATCTACATCGACCGACGCGACCGGCGGCTTCGCTTCGGTTTCGGCGTCTACCACGAGGCGCGCGACGTCGACCGGCTGCTCGAGGCGATGGCCGGCGCGCTGGGATAAGATGCCCGCACTTTCCTGAGGCCGAGCCCATGGTCCGTCGCATCGCCTGGTTTCTCGCCATCGCCGGCGCGCTGCCGTTCATCGCCGCCACGGCCGCGCTCTACCTCTCGAGCGCCTCGTCCGTGCGCGTGCCGGCCATCGCCGCGCTCGTCACCTACGCGGCCGTGATCCTCTCGTTCCTCGGGGGGATCGAATGGGGCCTCGCCATCCGGGACGAGACGGGCACGGAAGCCACCCGCGTCGTGGCGCTGGGCCTCTCGGTCGTGCCCTCGCTCGCCGGCTGGGCGGTGCTCTGGCTGCCGGGACCGACCTGGCAGGTCGCCACGGCGCTCGGGATCTTCGTCGCCGTGTGGGCCGCGGACCAGTGGATGGCGAGCCGGGGCCTGCTGCCCGCCTGGTTCGTCGACCTGCGCACCGCCGTCAGCGCGCTGGTGGCGCTGGTGCTCGCGGCGGCGCTCTTCGCCCTCTAGCGGCGCTTTCCCGCCCCCGGCTTCACGAAACGCGAGAGCCAATCGAAGAACTCCCGGTACCACAGGCGCGAGTTCTGCGGCTTGAGGATCCAGTGGTTCTCGTCCGGAAAGAACACCAGCCGCGCCGGCACGCCCTTCGCCCGGAGGGTGTTGTAGTACGCGAGGCCCTGCGCATCGGGAACGCGGAAGTCCTGCTGCCCGTGGATGACGAGGGTGGGCGTCTTCATGCGCTTCACGTAAGCGCGAGGGTTCTGCGAGTCGACGCGCTTCGGGTCGTCCCAGTACCAGGCGCCCAATTCCTTGGGGAACCAGTACCAGACGTCGCCCGAGAAGATCGACACCCAGTCGAAGCAGCCGGCGTGGCACACGTAGGCCTTGTAGCGGTCCGTGTGGCCGTTCATCCAGGCGACCATGTAGCCGCCGTAACTGCCCCCCGCGGCCACGAGGCGCTTGGGGTCGATCCAGCCCTTCCCCAGCAGGAAATCGGTGCCCGCCTCCACGTCGGCGAACTCGCGCCGCCCCCAGTCGCAATCGATGGACTCCACGAAGCGCTGCCCGAACGAGGACGAGCCGTGGTAGTTCACGCACGCGACGACGTAGCCCCGGGCCGCGAGCGCCTGGTTGTTCCAGCGGAAGTGGAAGTTGTCGCCCCACACCGAGTGCGGGCCGCCGTGGATGTTGTGCAGGAGCGGCCAGCGGCGCTTCGGGTCGAAGTCCGGCGGGAACGTGACCCACATCTGCACGGCTTCCCCGTTCCAGCCGCGGATCTCGTATTCGCGCACCTCGCCCAGCGAGATGCCGGCCATCGCCTCGTCGTTGAAGCGTTCGACGCGCCGCTCGCCCCGGGAGGCGGTCCAGCAGAAGACCTGCGGCGGCGTGCTCATCGTGTTGCGCACGAAGGCGACCGTGCCGCCCGCGACGCAGAAATCCGTGACGGTTCCGCCGAGCGCCGCCACTTCCGGCCGCTTCTCGCCAAGGGGCCAGCGAAAGAGGCTGCGGCGCGCGTTGCTGTCGGCGGCGAACACCAGTGAACGCGAATCGGCTTCCCAGGCGAGCGGCGCGTCGGCGCTTCGGTCCCATCCCCAGGGCAATGCCGCCAGCGTTCCCCGCTTTCGGTCGAGCACGGCGATGCGCGATTCGGCCACGGCGCTGCGGCGCAGGTTCCTCGTGAGGAACGCGAGGTGGCGGCCGTCGGGCGAATAGGCCGGGCTCTCGTTCGAGAGCCGGGAGCCGCGCGTGAGGACGCGGAAGGACCGGCCCTTCAGGTCGGCCGCGACCAGCTGGTACTCGTGGTCGAAGCGCTTTTCCGGCGCCGGGTCGTAGGTGAACGCGATCTCGCGGCCGTCGGGCGAGATGTCGTAGTGGTGGCTCTCGGGATCCGCGCAGGGCAGCTCGTAGGGCGTACCCGCGAAGAGGTCGACGATGCGCCGGCCGTCGAAATCCGCGACGAAAAGCCGCGGCACCCGGCCGTCGCTCAGCCAATGGTCCCAGTACCGGTAGGCGTCGTGCTCCACCACGTGCGCTTTCACCTTCGAGTCCTTCGCCTCGCGCTGCCGCCGGGCCAGCTCGTCGTAGCCCAGCGCCTCCGGCCAGACCCAGGAGATGAACGCGATTCGGCGCGAATCGGGGAACCACTTGATGCCGGCGACCCCGGTGGGCATGCGCGTCACGCGCCGGGCCTCGCCGCCATCGGGGGCGATCACCCACAGTTGCGGCTCTTCGTCCTCGCCGCGCTTGGCGACGAACGCGACATGCCGGCCGTCGGGCGACCACCGGGGAGAGCCGTCCTTCTCGCCCGCCTCCGTGAGCGCGCGGGGCTCGCCGCCGAAGGTCGACAGGAGCCAGAGCTTCGAGGTGCCCTTGTTCTCCTCCATGTCGTACGTCGTGACGGACAGGCACAGTTGCGAGCCGTCGGGCGACAGCGTGGGCTGGGCTGGGCGCGCGATGCGCCAGAGGTCTTCGGCTTGCAGCAGGCGTTTCGGCATGGGAGCCCCGTTCTTCGAGAGGGGCGATTGTAACGCCGCGCCGGGAGGTCCCGACGCGATAGAATCCCGGACGTAACCCTTCGTGAATTCGCCGCCATGAGCGCCCCCGCCGCCCGCCTCGCCCTCCTCCTTGCCCTTGCGGCCGCCCCGGCGTCCGCCCAGCACACCTTCGACTGCGGCAAGCGCAACGGGTTGGAGAGAGCCCGCTGCGAGCGCCACGAGGCGATGTTCTCGAAGTGCGGCCCCTTGAAGGGCGACGAGCACCACGCCTGCGACCGCGAGTTCCTCCTCGCCCATCCGCTGCAGTGCGAGCGCCAGGCCGCAGGCGAGGCGGCCCGGTGCGAAAGGGAAGTCGCGGCCTTCAGGACCTGCCAGCCGCAACCGGGGCGCGAGTTCATGCGCTGCGTGAGCCAATCGACGGGCGAGAGCCCGATGGGACACTGACCATGAAACAGGACGACCTGAAGCCGCGGTTCCGCTGGGACGATGCCCTCCTCCTCGACGCGCAGCTCACCGAGGAGGAGCGCATGGTCCAGGCCAGCGCGCGCGATTACTGCCAGGGCAAGCTCCAGCCGCGCATCCTCGAGGCCAACCGCCACGAGCGATTCGACCGCGAGATCCTCAACGAGATGGGCGCGCTCGGCTTCCTGGGCTCCACCATCGACGGCTACGGCTGCGCGGGCGTGAACCACGTCTGCTACGGGCTCATCGCGCGCGAGGTCGAGCGCGTCGATTCGGGCTACCGCTCGGCCATGAGCGTGCAGTCCTCGCTGGTGATGCATCCGATCTACGCCTACGGCACCGAAGAACAGCGCATGAAGTATCTGCCGAAGCTCGCGACAGGTGAATGGGTCGGCTGCTTTGGCCTGACCGAACCCGACCACGGCTCCGATCCCGGCGGCATGAAAACCCGCGCCGTGACCGTGCCCGGCGGCCAACAGGTCCCCGGCTCCAAAATTTGGATCACCACATCGCCGATCGCCGCCCTACCCGGTGACCGGGGAC
>CAZPLW010000009.1:0-42798 GCA_964587315.1 uncultured Lysobacter sp. | reverse complement strand
CCTCGCTCACGCCGCCGGCGCGCGTCGTGGAGAAGGCGCGCACGCGAGGGGGCGCGGGCCAGCCGGGCACGATCCACGCGCCCGGCAGGCTCACACCGCCTCCGGCGCGAGCGCGGCGAGGAGCGCCTCGAAGTCCGCGGGGGCCGGCGCCTCGAAGAGCACGGTCCTGCCCGTGGCCGTATGCACGAAGGCGAGCTTCCACGCATGCAGCGCCTGCCGCTCCAGGCGCCGCGCGCCGCGCCCGCCGTAGACCGGGTCGCCCTCGAGGGGGTGGCCGATCGAGGCCAGGTGCACGCGGATCTGGTGGGTGCGCCCCGTCTCGAGGTCGCACTCGAGCAGGGTGTGCGCGGGGAAGCGGCGCGTCGGGCGGTAATGCGTGACCGCGGGCTGGCCGCCCGGGACGACGGCCAGGCGCGTGCGCTGGGTCGGGTGGCGGCCGATGGGCGCGTCGACCGTGCCCGGCCCGGCGACGACGCCGCGCGCGAGCGCGAGATAGGTGCGCTTCACCGTGCGCGCCTGCAGCTGGCGCACGAGATCCTGCATCGCCGCCTCGGTCTTCGCGACGACGAGCAGCCCGCTCGTCTCCTTGTCCAGGCGGTGCACGATCCCCGCGCGCGGCAGGCGCCCGAGGGCCGGCACGCGGTGCAGCAGGGCATTGAGCATCGTGCCCGCCCAGTTGCCGCTGCCCGGGTGCACGACGAGCCCGGCGGGCTTCGACAGGACGAGCACGTGGTCGTCCTCGTGCAGGACGTCGAGGTCGATGGCCTCGGGGCGGAAGGCGACCTCCTCGGGCCGGGGCTTCAGGTGCACCTCGATCCGCTCGCCGCCGCGCAGGCGCCGGGCCGCCTTGCCGGCTTCGCCGTCGACCAGGACCGCGCCTTCCTCCACCAGGCGGGTGAGCCGGCTGCGCGATTCGGCCGGCATGAGCCGCGCGAGCGCCTGGTCGAGCCTCAGGCCCGCGAGCGCCTCCCCCGCCTCGAACGCATGGCGGGGAAACGCCTCGCCCGCGCGGGTATAATCCGGGGTTCCTCCGACGGACTTCACCATGAACCGAAGTGTAGCGGCTCTCCTCGCCTTCACGCTCGCCCTCTTCCTTTCCGGCTGCGGCATCTGGGGCGCGGCGAAGGACGACAAGAAGAACTGGACCGCCGAGCAGTGGTACCGCTCCGCCAAGGACGAACTGGACGCGGGCAACTGGCAGGCGGCCGTGAAGCAGTACGAGCAGCTCGAGTCGCGCTTCCCGTACGGCAAGTACGCGCAGCAGGCGCAGCTCGACTCCGCCTACGCGCAGTACAAGGAGGGCGAGACGGCGCTGGCGGTGACCGCGCTCGATCGCTTCATCAAGGCCTACCCGAACCACCAGGCGCTCGACTACGCGCTCTACCTCAAGGCCCTCGCGAACTTCAAGGAGGACCTGGGCCCGCTCGCGACCTACGTCGCCCGGCAGGACCTCGCCGACCGCGACCCGAAGGCCGCGCGCGAGTCCTTCGAGATCTTCAAGGAACTGGTCACGCGCTTCCCCGAGAGCCGCTACGCCGACGACGCGCGGCGCCGCATGGAATACCTCGTCGACGCCCTCGCGCGGAACGAGCTCAACGTCGCCCGCTACTACCTCAATCGCGGCATCTGGCTCGCCGCGGCGAACCGGGCGCAGGGCGTGGTGACGCGCTTCCCGAACGCGCCCTCGCGGCGCGAGGCCCTCGACGTGATGGTCGAGGCGTACGACCGCATGGGCATGCTCGAACTGCGCGACGACGCGAAGAAGGTCCTCGCCAAGAACTACCCGTCCGATCCGATGGGCGAGGCCGGCCGCAACCGCGCGAAGAGCGGGTTCCTCGGCTGGCCCTGGTGGTGAGCCGCTAGGTTCCGGCCAGCGCCGCGAGCAGCCCGGCCTGCGCGGCGCGCTTCTTCCCCCGGCCGCGCTTCCTGCGCTCGTACGTCCCGTCGGGGCGCATCTCCCACGATTGCGCGTTGTCGTCCAGGTACGGCTTGAGGCCCTCGCGCACCACGCGCCGCGCGAGCTTCGCGTCCTTCACGGGAAAGCACAGCTCGATGCGCCGGAAGAAATTGCGGTCCATCCAGTCCGCGCTCGAGAGGTACACGCCGCCGTTGGCGAAGTGGAAGACGCGCGTGTGCTCGAGGAAGCGCCCGACGATGGAGCGCACGCGGATGTTCTCCGAGAGCTTCGGCACGCCCGGCCGCAGGGCGCACACGCCGCGCACCAGGAGGTCGACCTTCACCCCGGCCTGCGAGGCGCGGTAGAGGGCCTCGATCACCTGCGGCTCGAGCAGCGCGTTCATCTTGGCGGTGATGCGCGCGGGGTTCCCGGACTTCGCCGCGCGGATCTCGCCCTCGATGGCCTCCAGCACCTTGCCGTGCAGCGTGAACGGCGCCTGCCAGACCATCCGCAGCTTGGTCGCCTTGCCCAGGCCGGTGAGCTGCTGGAAGACCTCGTTCACGTCCGCGCAGACCGACTCGTCGGCGGTGAGCAGGTCGAAGTCGGTGTACAGGCGCGCCGTGCGCGGGTGGTAGTTGCCGGTGCCCAGGTGCACGTAGCGCGCGAGGCGCCCTTCCTCCCGCCGCACCACCAGCGCCATCTTCGCGTGCGTCTTGTGGCCGACGACGCCGTAGACCACGTGCGCGCCCACCTCCTCGAGCCGTGCCGCCCAGTTGATGTTGGCCTCTTCGTCGAAGCGCGCCATGAGCTCGACGACGACGGTCACCTCCTTGCCGGCGCGCGCCGCGTCGATGAGGGTCTGCATGATCACGGAGTCGGTGCCGGTGCGGTACACGGTCTGCTTGATCGCGACCACCTGCGGGTCCCGCGCCGCCTCCCGGATGAAGTCGATCACGGGCGCGAAGGACTGGAACGGCCGGTGCAGCAGGACGTCCTCCTTGCGCAGCGTCTCGAAGATGTCCTTGGACTTCGCGAGCGCCTTGGGCAGCCCCGGCAGGAAGGGCCGGTACTTGAGGTCGGGCCGGTCCACCTGGTCGGGCACGCTCATGAGGCGCACCAGGTTCACCGGGCCGTTCACGCGGTAGAGGTCGACCGGGTCCAGCCCGAACTGCTCGAGCAGGAACGAGACCATCGCCTCGGTCATCGTGTCGTCGACCTCGAGGCGCACCGCGTCGCCGAAATGGCGCTGCGGCAGCTCCCCCTGCAGCGCCTTCTTCAGGTCCTTCACCTCCTCCTCCTCGACGAAGAGGTCGGAGTTGCGCGTGAGCCGGAACTGGTGGCAGCCGGTCACGTTCATGCCCGAGAAGAGCTCGCCCACGTGCTGGTGCAGGATCGAGGTGAGGAAGACGAAGTCCGCCTCGCCGCCGGCGACTCCCCGGGGCAGCCGGATCACGCGCGGCAGCACGCGCGGGGCCTGCACGATGGCCGCGCGCGAATCGCGGCCGAAGGCGTCGCGCCCCTCCAGCTCGACGGCGAAGTTCAGGCTCTTGTTGAACACGCGCGGGAACGGGTGCGAGGGATCGAGCCCGATGGGAGTCAGCACCGGCATCATCTCGCGGAAGAAGAAGTCCTTCACCCACTCCTGCTGGGCGGGACTCCATTCGGCGCGGCGCAGGAAGCGGATGCCCGCCCGGGCGAGCGCGGGCAGGATCTCGCCGTTGAGCAGCTGGTACTGGCGGTCGACGAGGAAGTGCGCGACCGCCGCCACGTGCGTGAACACCTCGCGCGGGGTCATGCCGTCGGGATCCGCGGCGCCGGCGCCGAGCTTGAGCTGCTCCTTCACGCCCGCGAGCCGGATCTCGAAGAACTCGTCGAGATTCGAGGACACGATGCACAGGAAGCGCAGGCGCTCGAGCAGCGGCGTCGCGCGGTCCTCCGCCTGCGCGAGGACGCGGCGGTTGAACTCGAGCGACTGCAGCTCGCGGTTCAGGAAATGCTCGGGGGGCAGGCGGGTCACCCGTCTGGACTCGGATTTGGGGATCTTGCCCACGATGATGCTGCGCGGAAGTGTCGGTTTCGTGACGGGAGGCGCGCGGGGACGGGCGGATCTTCTATGCCATACTCCCCGTCGACCCTTGGCGGCTCCGCCCATGAGGCGCGCCGCGACGCTCAATGGAATATACCACCCTCGCCGCAGTCGACCTCGGCTCCAACAGCTTCCACCTCGCGATCGGCCGGGTCGTCGACGACCAGATCTATCCCCTCGACTCGATCAAGGAAGCGGTCCGCATCGGCCTGGGCCTCACCGCGGACAAGCGCCTCGACGCGGCCACGCAGGAAAGGGCCCTCGCGACGCTCAAGCGCTTCGGCGAGCGCCTGGCGGGCATGCCGCGCGAATCGGTGCGCGTGGTCGGCACCAACGCCCTGCGCGTCGCCAAGAACGCCCGCGACTTCATCGACGCCGCCGAGGCGACGCTCGGCTTCCCCATCGAGATCATCGCCGGCCGGGAGGAAGCGCGGCTCATCTACCTGGGTGTCGTGCACTCGATGCCGCTCACCGACCGCAACCGCCTGGTGATCGACATCGGCGGCGGGTCGACGGAATTCATCATCGGCGTGAAGCTGAAGCCCAAGGTGATGGAGAGCCTCTACATGGGCTGCGTGAGCTACACGCAGCGCTTCTTCCCCGACGGGCGCATCGACAAGAAGTCGTGGAAGGCCGCCGAGCTCGCCGCGCGCGAGCAGGTGCAGCCGATCGTCGCGCGTTTCCAGAAGACCGGATGGAAGGAGGCGGTGGCCTCTTCCGGCACGGCGCGCGCGCTCTCGGAGGCGATGGTGGCCTCGGGCGTGGCGAGCCGCGGCATCACGGCCGACGGCCTCGCGTGGCTGCGCGAGCAGGCGCTCTCCGCGGGCGATATCTCGCGCCTCGCCCTCCCCGGCATGAAGGAGGAACGCCTGCCCGTCTTCATGGGCGGCCTCGCGATCATGCACGGCATCTTCGCCGAGCTCGAGATCGGCAAGATGGCTCTCGCGGACGGGGCGCTGCGCCAGGGCGTCCTGTGGGACCTGCTGGGACGCGTGCACCACCGCGACATCCGCGAGGTGACGGTCGACCAGTTCGTGCGCCGCTACCACGTGGACCTGCTGCAGTCGCAGCGCGTGAGCGCGCTCGCGGCGAAGCTGCAGGACGACCTCGACCCCGGCAAGGGCGAGAAGGCCTTCCTCGCAAAGAGTTTCCTGGGCTGGGCCGCGCGCCTGCACGAGATCGGCATCTCGATCGCGCAGGGCGCCTACCACAAGCATTCGGCCTACATCCTCGCCAACGCGGACATGCCCGGCTTCTCGCGGCCGGAGCAGGCGCGGCTCGCGAACCTCGTGCTCGCGCAGCGCGGCAAGCTCGCGAAGGCGCGCGAGGCGTTCGCGCGCGACCCGGAGCTCGCGGGGCTCGCCTTCTGCCTGCGCGTCGCGGTGATCCTGCACCGCAGCCGCCGCAACCTGCGCCTGCCGGCGCTGCGGGCATCCCGCCGCGGCAAGGAGTTCCGCCTCTCGGTGGGGCGCGGCTGGCTCGCCGACCACGGGCTCGTCGCCATCGCGCTCGAGCAGGAACGCGCGGAATGGGAGTCGGTCGGGATGAGCTTCGAGGCGAGCGAGGAGCTCTAGCGCCCTCGCCCGTCGGCTTCCGGACGATCCCGGTGATGGTCGGAGGAAGGAGCGGACGGGGGCCCGGGCGCCACATTGCGGTAGACCTCGGTCCGGATGCGCCCCGACTCCATGACGTAGCGTCCCTCGATCGCGTACCTGGGATGCGCCACGAGAAGGTATGTCGTCTCCGGAACAAACGACGGCGGCACCGGAAAGTGGCGGATCGGTGACACCAGGCCGTCGAACACCGCTCCGCGCAAGGCCTCGTCGCGATAGGGAATCCCCGTCTCCAGCATCAGGGAACCCGCGGCGACCGAGCGGACGATGTGCGCCCCCGCGAACCGCCGACCGAGATCGCGCGAGGCGTCCCGGATCGAATAGGTCGGGAGCATTACCTGCGGAAGGCTCTGCAGCGCGAATCCGGCAAGCGCCGTGGCAACCGCGAACGCCCGCCAATGCGGTCGGTCCAGAAGGGCGTCCGCGATGCCCGACTTCCACGCGATGCCACAGGCCAGGCCGGACAGCGCGACGAACTTCAAGAGAGCCCAGAACCGCACGGATTCCGGCGAGGCGAGGCCGGCCACGGCGTCGACCACCGCGAGCAGCAACGCCGCGGCGACCGTGAAGACGATGACGTTCCGTGCCAGGCGCTCGCCGTTCGCGGCCCGGCGTCCGGCCAGGACGAATGCGCCCAGCATCGCGCCGCCCAGCGCGAAGCGCAGGCCCAGCCGATCCCACGGTCCGCCCGCCGGCACGGCCAGGGCGAAAATCGCGGCCGCCGCCATCGCGGCGGCCGGGAAGCCGAGCCAGGCGAGCCTCGCCAACGGCCAGCGCGCGTTCGGCGCAACGGCATTCGCGAAGACGCGCGCGGGCCCGATATCGCGCCAGAGGGCCATGCCCGCGGCGAGGTGAATCGCGAGCGGCACGATTACATGCACGGTATAGCGCGACGGCGTGTAGTCGAGCGAGCCGACCATGACGAACCACGTCGCCGCCCAGATGCCCGAAAGGCGATACAGCTCGCCGAGCGGGGTGCCGGCGTACCGCTTCCGGAATGGCACGACCCACGAGCACGCCCATGCGCCCAGCAGCAACAGGACGACGTTTCCCTGCTCGATCGGCGGCATGAAGTAGCGGGAAAGGATCACGTACGGACTACCGAAATCGAGCGCCTGGAGGATCGGCTTCAGGATGTCCGAATGCGCATCGAGCCGCACGAGTCCGGCCGCCAGGGCGCCTGCCAGCGCCACGAGCGCCGGGATGCCGGCCCCGAACACGAACGCCACGAGTCGAAACAGGCGCTCGCGTCCCGACTGCGCCACGCCCGAAAGCAGGATCATCAGGACGAACGCCGGCGCGACGAGGACGGACGTGAGCTTCATCGACACCGCGATGGCAACGAGGAGGCCGCCGAGGGCAGCCCCCGGGATTCGCCGCGTAGCGCAGACGAGCGCGATCAACGCGCACACCATGAACAGCAGCGACGGAATTTCCGGCAGCGCGGTGCGCCCGAGCATCAGCACGAGAGGCTCGAACCCGACCACCACGAGCGCGAAGAGTTGCGAAAGCCCCGGCGCCAGCCGGCCCAGGGCACGGGCGAGGACGACGAGAAGGACCACGCTGCAGGCCGCGGGCCAAAGGCGGGCGGTCCAGAATCCGACCCCGGCCAGCTTGAACGCGACCAGCGTCGCCGCCTGGTGCGCCGGGCTGAGGACGAGGTGCAGCTTCGACAGCGTGTACAGCCCGGGCTCGCCGAAGAGCGCGAGATTGCGCGCGGTCTCCACCCAGCGCGCCTCGTCGGTGACGTAGCCGACCCAGTACTCGAACTTCGGATCGGCATCGAGGAAGACGAGGCGCGCGAGGCACGCCGCCGCCACCAGCGCCCAGAGGACCGGGGACGGTGGCGATCGTGGCGGTTCGACGGTGCTCATGGGGGGCCGGTAGGTCCAGTCGATCGCGAGGGCGGACGGGACCCGCTTCGCCCCCGCATCATAAGCCGCGGCCTCGCCCGGCGTCCTCCCGGCGAAGGTCCCACGCACCTCGGTGGCATTTTGCACCCGCTTCACTTAAGCTCTGGCCCTCTCTCTCGCGCTCGAAGCCGTTGCATCTGCAACAGGTGACGGGTCGTGCGGGACGGCGCGGTCGGCTAACGTGTGGGTCCCCGAAGGGACGCCGGGCCATCGCGATCGGCGCACCACCGCAGTGCAATCGAGGAAAGAGGCCGTGAAGAGACTCGAGGCCGCCGACAAGGCCGTGCTGATGGCGGGATTCGCCCGGATGGACGTCGTCGCGCTCACCGCGGCGATGGCGTGCCTGGGTGCCGCCTCGATGTTCCTGCTGACCGCCATCCTGCTGCTGAAGGGCGCGCCGGAAGGCCAGCACATCGGCACGCACCTCAACATGCTCGGCCAGTTCTTCCCGGGCTACTACGTCACCTGGCCGGGAAGCCTCGCCGGGGCGGTCTACGGCACCGTCGCGGGCGCCAGCCTCGGTTTCGCCTGGTCGGTGCTGTGGAATCTCTCGCACCTGCTGTACGTCGCGATCGTCGTCGTTCGCGCCCACTGGTGGCGCCTGCTTGCGGACTGATTCCGTGCTCCACCACGAAAATGCCACGGGAATGAACGCGCCATGAGCCCACGAACGCCGTCCGGAATCGATCCGAACCTGCTCCACGCGACGATCAAGCTCAACACGCTGCTCTTCGCGATCGTCTGCGGCGTCGTGGCCGGCTCGACGCTGCTCGTCGTGACCTACGCCGCGCTGCTTCGCGGGGTGCCGCATGGCGGCTACTTCCTGGACCTGCTCGGCGTCTTCCTGCCCGGCTACAGCGTGAGCCACGAAGGCGCCTGGATCGGCTTCGCCTGGGGCGCGGTGGTCGGGGCCGCGTTCGGCGCCCTCATGTACCGCGTGTACGCGCGCGGCATCCGAGCGCAGGTGGAGGAGTACCTCGCCGGCCACAACCTCGACCAGCCCATCGGCCGCTCGGTGATCCGCCTCGACGGCCATTCGCTCGGCCTCGCGCTCGGCGCCGTCGCGGCGGTCGGGCTCGTCGCCTCCACCAATTGGCTCGTGATCCGCGGGACGGCGTCCGAAAGCGTCCACGCCGCCCTCCTCGCCCAGTACCTTCCCGGCTACACCGTGAGCACGGCGGGCAGCCTGGTGGGCGCCGTGGAGGTCTTCGTCGTCGCGTACGCCGCCTGCCACTTCCTGGCCGCGGTCTACAACGCCGTGGCCTCGCGCCACCGCAAGGCGGCGCCATGATCCGAGATCCCGGCCACGTCGTGATCCTGGGCGCCGGACCGGCGGGTCTCGCCGCGGGCCACGAACTGAGCGCGAACGGCGCGAAGGTGACTGTGCTCGAGCGGAACACCTACGTGGGGGGCCTGTGCCGCACGGTCCACTACCAGGGCTACAAGTTCGATCTCGGCGGCCACCGCTGGTTCACGAAGAACGAGGACCTCAACAACTGGTTCCGCCGCCTCATGGGCGACGAGATCGTGATGGTCGACCGCATCAGCCGCATCTACTACGACGGCCGGTACTTCTTTTATCCCATCCGCTTCTCCGACATCCTGAAGAAGACCGGGCCGATCACGATCGTGCACGCGGGCATCGCTTTCCTGCTCTCGGCGCTCCAGCAGGCGATCTCGGACAAGCCGGCCACCAACATGCGCGACGCCTACGTCGCCCAGTTCGGCACCAAGCTCTACGACATGTTCTTCCGCCGCTACAGCGAGAAGGTCTGGGGCCTGCCGTGCGAGAAGCTGTCGGCGGACTGGGTCTCCCAGCGCAGCAAGGGCCTGTCGATCTGGACGCTCGTGCGCGAGGCGCTGGCCGCCAACAAGGAACAGGTCACCAGCCTCATCGACAACTTCATGTACCCGCGGGACGGGTACGTGCGCATCCCCGAGCGCATGGCCGAGGACATCCAGGCGGCGGGCAACCAGGTGCTGGTCGGCTCCGGGGTGACGCGCCTCACCTACCACGGGCCGAACGACATCGAGGTCTTCTACAAGCAGGGCGACGCCGAGCACAGCGTGCGCGCCAACGCGGTGCTCTCGACCCTGCCGCTGGGCCTGCTGGTGCAGATGCTCACGCCCGCCGCGCCGGCCGACGTCGTCGCCGCGGCGAAGAGCCTGGTCTTCCGCGACCTGATCACGGTCAACGCCATCTTCCGGCGCAAGCAGGTCTCGCCCGACACGTGGCTCTACGTGCAGGACGAGGACGTCCTCTTCGGCCGGCTGCACGAGCCCAAGAACTGGAGCCGGGCCATGGTGCCGGACGAGGAGCACACCTCGCTCGTGCTCGAGTGCTTCTGCACGAAGGGCGACGCCATCTGGCAGATGACGGACGAGCAGATCGCCCAGCGCTGCCTGCGCGACCTCGTGGACAAGCTCAAGTTCGTGAAGGACGAGGAATACGAAGGCGCCGCCGTGGTGCGCACGACGCACGCCTACCCGGTCTACGACCTGCAGTACGGCGGCAAGGTCGACCTCATCAAGGCGTTCCTCGCGAAGCACGAAGGCATCCACATCGTCGGGCGCGGCGGCACGTTCCGCTACAACAACGCCGACCACTCGGTGGAGAGCGGCCTCATGCTCGGCCAGAAGCTCCTGGGCTACCAGGTCGACCACCTCGCGGTGAACACCGAGCCTGAGTACCAGGAGATCAAGCGCGGCGACGAGGTGCAGCGCCGCGACCACTTCACGGTATCGGCCGCCAACGACAAGGCCGCGGCCGCGAAGGCGAAGCGGCTTGTCGTCGACTGATTCGCAGCGGGCGGTCGCGGTCGTCGGCGCCGGCCTCATGGGCCGATGGCACGCCCACGCGGCGCGAAAGTCGGGATTTCCGGTCACGGCCGTCGTCGACCGGGATGGCGAATCCGCCCGGCGCCTCGCGGCCGCCTGCGGGGCGCGGGCCTTCACCGACCCGGCCGCCATGCTCGCCGAGATCGGCCCGCAGGTCGTCCACCTCTGCACGCCGCTGCCGACGCACGAGGGCCTCGCGCTCCAGGCGATCGAGTCCGGCGCCCACGTGCTCGTCGAGAAGCCGCTCGCGCGCTCGCTCGATGCCACGCGCGCGATCCTCGAGGCTGCCCGTTTGCACCACGTGCTCGCCTGCCCCGTCCACCAGTTCGCGTTCCAGCGCGGCGTGCTCGCGGCGGCCGAGGCCCTCCCCTCGCTGGGAGAAGCGCTCCGCATCGACTTCCGCATCGCCTCGGCCGGCGGCGAGGGATTGGGCGAGGAGGCGAAGGACGCGCTCGTCGCCGACATCCTGCCGCACCCCTTCTCCGTCCTGCAGGCCCTGTGGCCAGGGCAGGTCGCGAAGCCCGCCGACTGGTCGGCCGGGCGCCCTCGCGCGGGCGAACTGGCCGCGCAGGGCCGTTTCGGCGGCGTGACCGCCAGCCTCTACGTGAGCCTCTCCGCGCGGCCGCCGTGCTGCGAGGCGGATCTCTTCGGCAGCGAAGGCAGCCTGCACCTCGATTTCTTCCACGGCTTCTGCGCGATCCGGCGGGGACGGCCCTCGCGAATCGGCAAGGCCCTGGCGCCCTTCCGCACCGCGGGCGGCACGGCCGCGGCGGCCGCCGCGAACCTCGCCCGGCGCGCCTGGACCCGCGAGCCCGCCTACCCGGGGCTCGCGACGCTCGTCTCGCGCTTCCACCGCGCGGCGTTCGCGGGCGGCCCCTGCCCCATCCCGCCCGAAGCGGCCCTCGAGGTGGCCGCGATGCGCGATCACCTCGTCGCGCGGTCCAACGCCTCTCAGGAAGACGCCGCGCCGCTCCCGTAGTGGGCGATGAGCCGGCGGATGCCCTCGTCGAGCGGCGTGAGCTCGCGGCCCAGGAGCCGCCGCATCTTGGTCACGTCGGGACGCCGACCGGCCATGTCGCCCTCGGGCAGCGGCGGCTTGTGGACGATGCGCGAGCGCGAGCCGGTGATGGCGATGATGCGGCGCGCCAGTTCCAGGATCGAGATCTCGTCGTCGGAGCCGATGTTGATCGTCTCGCTGGCGAGCTCGCTGCGGTGCGCGCTCAGGCAGGCCTCGATGTTGTCGTCGACGTAGCAGAACGTGCGCGTCTGGGCGCCCTCGCCGTAGATCGTGATGTCCTCCCCGGCGAGCGCCGCGCGCAGGAAGCGCGGGACGACGAAGTCGGCGCTCTGGTTGGGCCCGTAGGTGTTGAAGAACCGGAAGATGACGTAGTTCAGCCCGAACTCGCGGTAGTAGGAGCGCAGGTACGTCTCGCCCACGTTCTTCACCACCGCGTACGGAAGGCGCGAGTTGAGCGGCGTCGTGATCTCGTTCTGCGGGTACTCGGAGGGCTCGCCGTAGACCTCCGACGACGAGGAGTAGTACACGCGCCGCACGCCCGTGTTCTTCGAGAGCTTGAGCACGTTCTCGATGCCCGTGATGTCGCGCAGGACCCACAGCGGGTTGTCGAGCGTGCGCTGGACGCCCACGACCGCGGCGTAGTGGAAGACGTAGTCGAACCGGTAGGTGAAGAAGAGGGGCGCGATGTCGTGGTAGTCGTTCGCGTCGCACTTCACGAAGCGCACGTTCGGCCGGTCCCGGGGCACCTTGGCGAGGCTGCCCGTGAGCAGGCTGTCGGCGACCACGACCTGGTTGCCTGCCTCGCGCGCGAGCGCTGCCACCAGCGCGCTCGCGATGTTCCCCGCGCCCCCGGTCACCAGGAAATTCGGCATCCGTCTTCTCCCCGTTCGTTCGTCGTCCGCATTCGCGTCACGCCTCGAGCGCGGCGACGACATCCTCGCGCGCCTTCGCCTTCGCCGCCCGCCTCACCACGTCGAGGTAGCGCGGGATCACCGCGTCCTCGGTCCAGTTCGCGGCGAAGCTCGCGAGCGCCTCGCCCGACATCGCGTCGCGAAGCGCCGGGTCCGCCTGGATGCGCCGCATCGCCGCGACCAGGTCGTCCGGTCCGTCGAACAGCATCCCGCCGCCGCCGCGCTCCACGATCTCCGGGAACGGACCGATGCGCCTCGCGAGCACCGGCGTCCCCTGCCGGAAGGCCTCGATGAGGATGATGCCGAAGGTCTCGAAGCACACGGACGGCACGATGAGCGCGAGCGCATGCTGATAGTAGCGGTCCAGCGCCGCGGAATCGACCCGCCCGAGGAAACGCACCCGGTCGTTGCCGGCGGCCAGCGCGCGCAGGACGGGCGCGTGCTCGCCGTCGCCCGCGATGACCAGGTCCGCGTCCGGATAGCGCGCGAAGAGCGGGATCACGTCGTCCAGCCCCTTGATGCGCTCGAGCCGCCCGACGAAGAGGAAGTACGGCCGCGGGTGGGGGCTGGCGCCCTCGTCGCGTCGAAGCGGCTTCTGCGGCAGGAAGTAGTTCACGACTTCCATCGGCCGCGAGAATCCGAACTCGCGGTGCTTGTCCCGGCTGAACTCGCTCATGGCGACGATGGCGTCGACATGGCCCAGTTCGCGCTCGAGCAGGCCCGTGTGGCGCCAGGGCTGCGGCGGCCGGCGGTGGGTGACTTGGCACCGGAAGCATTCCCGGCCCGTGCACACTTCGCGGCCGTGCCGCCACAGCACGTGCGTGGGGCACACCAGCCAGTGGTCGTGGGCCATGTAGAGCTTCACCGCGTCGCCGCTCGCGAGCACGCCGGGTCCGCCCGCGAGGGAAATGTTGTGGAAATTGATGACGTCGAAGGTGCGGCTCGCGAAGAACCGGCGGATGGCGCCGCGATTGAGCACGGGATGGCCCGTCTGCTGGGTGAGGAGCGCGGAGACCAGCGGCGCGCCCGTGCGCAGGCGCACGACCTCGACCCCGTCGCCGTTCTCGGCCGGCACGGGCTCAGGCCCCGGGCGCAGCACGTTGTAGCCGTCGATGTCCTGCAGCACCGTCACCTGGTGACCGCGCCGCGCGAGCCCCTGCGACAGGCGCTGGATGCCGATGCCGTCGCCGCCGAAGTTGTACGGCGGGTAGAACGTGGTGACCATGCAGAAGCGAAGGGGCTTCACCCGGCGGCCTCCCGCAGCGCGGCCATGGCGACGTCCGCGCTCGCCTTCCAGCTGAGCGCCGCGGCCCGCTGCCTCGCGGTGGCGCCCATGCGCCGGCGAGAGGGCTCGTCCGCGAGCATCGTGCCGAGCGCCTGCGTGAGCCCCGCCACGTCGCCCGGGCTCACGAAGAGCCCGCCGCCGGCCAGCAGTTCGGGCAAAGGGCTCTCGGTCGTCGCGATCACCGGCGTGCCGCAGGCGGCCGCCTCGACGGCCGGCAGGCCGAAGCCCTCGCAGGCCGAAGGCAGCAGGAGCGCCACGGCGCCGCTGTGCAGGTGGCGCAGTTCCTCGTCCGCCACGAAGCCCGCCCAGATGACGAGGTCCCCGGTTCCCGCTTCGGCGATGGCGGCGCGGATCCGGTCGACTTCGGCGTGGAAGACGTCGCGACCGGCGTCACCCACGAGGACGAGGTAAAGGGGCGCTTCGCCGCGGCGTTCGCGCATCGCCGCGTGCGCCTTCACGATGTGGTCCACGTGCTTGTGCGGATTGAAGCCTCCCACGTACGTGATCCAGCGCGCGCCGGGAGGAATGCCCACGCTGCGCGCCGCGCGCTCGACGTCCGCCGCATTCCCGCTCGGCACGAACGCGGGCGAAGGCGCTTCCACCAGCGTGCGGATGCGCGAGGGCGCGATGCCGAGCACGCGGGCCAGGTCGCGCGCCGAGTACTCGGACACGGTGAGCAGGAGCCTCGCCTGCCAGATGGCGAGCCGCACCTTCGCGTTCCAGAACCCGCGGGCCTGCCGGCTCGGGAGCGTGAGCTCCGGAAAGCGTTCCGCGATGGCATCGTGGATCGTCACGACCGCGCGCCGGCCGGGCGGCAGCGGGAAGTAGGTGTAGACGGTCGGCGAGAAGAAGACGTCCGTGGGCCGGCGCCAGACCGCCCTCGTGAAGCGCAGCATGTCGCGCGGCGAGCGGTAGGAACCCGCGGCCGCCGCCTGCGTCGGGGCGTCGCCCTGGTCCACGCACTCGATGCTCACGTTGGGCGCCGCGAGATCGATGTGGGCGCGCGAAGGCGTGTCGACGAACAGGACGAACTCGTCGTCCGGATAGCCCGACGCCAGGGCGGCGAGGATCTCGCGCGTGAAGCGGCCGTAGCCGCGGCCGTTCGCCCAGCTCGTCGCGTCGACGCCCACCCGCAACCGCCGGGCGGGACGCGCCGCGGCGTCCGCACCGGTCATTGGCCCTTCGTGCCGGACACGATCAGCGCGCCGGTGGGGTAGCGCAGCCGGCCGCCCGCGGCCTTCGCGCGGGCGCAGCCGGCGTCGAACTCGGCGCGCAGTCGCGCGATGGCCTCCGGCGACGCCGATTCGAGACGCTTGCGCGCCAGGCTCGAGAACGTGGCCTGGAGCTCCCAGAAATCGTCGACGGAATCCACCACGCCCTCGCTGCCCGCCCACGTGGTGCGGACGTCGCCGAAGCCCGCGGCCCCCAGCATGCCCGGAACGGGACTGTGCGCCGCATGGTGGTGCGTCCACTCGGCCTCCTCCCCCGCCGTCTCTGGCGGCAGGTGGCGTTCCACGAGCTCGTCGATGTAGCGGCAGGCGACCAGGTCCTTGCGGCTCGCGGCGAATCCGAGGGCCTCGCCGATGCGCCGCCAGGCGGCGCGAAGGCCGTCGGCCGACAGCAGTTGCGGGCCGCTGCCCACCGCGACGATCGCCCGGCCGCCGGGCTTCAGCACGCGCCTCATCTGCGCGAGTGCCACGTCGGGATGCGGAAAGTGCCGCAGCGCGAAGAGGGACACCACGCGGTCGAACGAGGCGTCCGCGAACTGCAGCGCCTCCGCATCGCCCTTCACGAACTCGATGCTCGCGCCGCCGGCGAGGCGAGCCGCCTTGGCCCGCGCCTTGGCCAGCATGCCGTCCGACAGGTCGATGCCGACCACTCGGCCGTTCGGACCGACGGCCGCGGCCGCCTTGAACGTGACGACGCCCGTGCCGGAGCCCACGTCGAGCACGCACTCTCCCGGTGCGAGCGCGGCGCGCTCGACGAGCCGGGCCGCGATGTTACCGTTGAAACGCTCGGTGTACCGGTCGAACGGATCGGTGACCTCGTCGTAGCTGGCGGCATCGCGGCGCTTGAATTGCTGGAGCTGCTCGATCGTGTCGCTCATGACCCGTTGCCGGAGGCGGCGGTGAAAGTGCCCGATTATGCGCTGCGCCACTCGCGCTGAGTAGCGCGCGAAGGGGCGCGCATCCGTGGTATGTTTCGGGCCACTTCGGGACGGGAGGGTAGTCGGGTTCGTCGCCGTCGCCGCCTGCGGCGACGCGTCCGGACCCTGCGCCGTGCGTGGTCCTATGATGCTCCGGGCCTTGTTGACGATCGGCGCCGTGCAGGTGATCACGATGCTCGTGCTCCTGGTGCGGACGAAGACGCTCGCGGTCGTCTTCGGCCCCGAGACCGTGGGCGTGATGGCGGTGATCGACAAGCTGCTCGCGGTGATCGCGCAGACGGCTTGCCTTTCCCTTCCCTTCGCCGCGGCGCGATTCCTGCCCGAGCAGTGGACGGCCGGGCCCGCCGCCTACCGCGATCTGTTCACGCGCATGCGCAATGTGCTTCTCGCGACGTCGCTGGTGGCGACCGCCAGCGCGATCACGCTGACGTGGGTGCATCCCGGCGTCTGGGGCGAGGCACTGTTGCCCTATCGCGATGTCCTGCTCGTCGCCTTGCTAGGGCTGCCCGTGGTCGCCCTGATGCCGTTCCTGCAGAACGCGTTCGCCGGAAGGCTGCAGCAGAATCGTTCGATGGTGGCGGGGCTTGCCCACGCCGTCGTCCTGGCGCTCGCCGTCACCGGCATCGCCTGGAGCGGACTTGCCGGCTTCTATGCTGCCTATGCCCTGATGGGAACGATTCTCGTCGCGTTCGTGACCCGCGCCGCGCTGTCCGGTACGCAAGCGTCGCCGGCCCCCGCATCGGTGCCCGGCCGCCGCGCGCATTCGATGTTCGGGTTACCCGGACAGATCTGGCGGTTCGCGGGCGCCCTGCTGGTCCTTTCGATCCTCGTGCCGTACTCGGCACTCTTCGTCCATTACCAGGTGCTGAGCTTGCACGGCGCGCAGGCCGCGGGCTGGATGCAGGCGGCGATCGGGATCAGTCTCGCCGTTCGCGCCGTGCTGGGCTCGGCCCATGCCGCGTTTCTCACGCCCAACGTGAATCGCGGCGGCAGCCCCGCGGAACGGATGGAGTGGGCCAACCGTTTCGAACGCACGTTCTGCCTGCTCACGGGACTGGCCGTGCCGCCGATCCTGCTCTTTCCGGATCTTGCGGTGCGCATTCTGTTCTCGAGCGAATTCGCGCCTGGGTCGACCTTCCTCCTGATCTTCGTCATGGCCGAGGTGCTCGGCTTGCTGAGCGGAACCTACCAAACCCTGGTCGTCGCCTTCGATCGCCTGCGATTCCACGTGATCAGCAATCTGGTGGCGCAATTGCTCGTCGTCGCCACCGCCTTCGCCTTGGTCGCGCCGCTGGGATTGTTGGGGGCAGGGTTGGCGGCTTTCGCCGCGCCCCTGTTTCTCATTGTCGCGACGATGACCTTCCTCGGACATTCGTATAATCTCGTCGTGCCTCGCAGCGTCGTGGTTCGATCCGCCTGGCTGGCGACCGGACTGCTATCGGCCGGCTTCGTTGGAATCGCGATGCGAGATCTGACCTGGGGCGTCGTCGCCATCAAAGCCGTCGTGTACCTGGCGATTGCCGCGGGTTTCGCCCTGCTGCTGACGGCAAGCGAAAGAGAGAAGGTCCGAGAAATTCTCAATGCCTGGAAATCCAAATGGAAGTGACACCCGACCAGACGGCCATCGCGCCTGTCGCGGTCTACATCGATCCGCCGAGTCATCACTTTCTGCGCGATGGTCTCTTCGACCAGTCGACAATCCGGCTCACCGGGGACAACGTGAACGCGCCCTTCGTCGCGGTGCGCGACCATTTCGCGAGACACGGCATCCCCGTGCATACGGCGGACTTGATGCCCGACCAGGCGGACGGCATCCGCAAGGTCTACGTATCGGTCGGCCGGATGGCGGATTACGGGCGGCTCGCGCGACGGACCGATGTGGCCCTCAGCGCCTTTTTCGCCTTCGAATGCCCCATCGTCGAGCCTAAACTCTTTGCGGCACTTCCCGACGTCCAGCGCCATGTGAAGCGGATCATGTGCTTCAGCGACGACCGCTCGCTCGCCCCATTCACGGGTGGAGGCGTACGTTCCGAGCGATTCGTCTGGCCCATGGGTCTCGAAGGCGTGCATGAGCCCGCGTGGTCGAATGAAGACCGCGGCGGCTTTCTCACGATGATCAACGCCAACAAGCTTCCGCGCCTTTACGTCCAGGAACTCTACACGGCACGATTGAAGGCCGTGGCGTACTTCCACCGCTTTGGCGAGATCGACCTGTACGGGAAGGCCTGGAACCGGGCGCCGATGCGCGTCGGCAAGACGTGGGTGCCATGGACTTTCCGGAAGTACGCCGACAGGTTCTGGGAAGCAAGGCAACGTCGGTGGCCCGATCCGATCTATGCCGCCGTCGCGTCGGCGTGGAAGGGCACCGTCGTCTCGAAGGCCGAAACACTCGGCCGGTACCGGTTCGCGATCTGCTTCGAGAACATGATCCTCCCGGGCTGGATCACGGAAAAGATCTTCGATTGCTTCGCCGCAGGTTGCGTTCCGGTCTACTGGGGTGCGCCGGAAGTGGCCGAGAAAATCCCGCCCGAATCGTTCATCGACATGCGCCAGTTCGAGGGATTCGACGATCTGCGCGCGTTCCTGAAGGCGCTCGCTCCCGCTCGCGTAGCTTCCTACCGCAATGCGGCCCGCCAGTTCATGGAATCCCCGGCCTACGATCCCTTCCGCTCCCAGGCATTTGTCGACCACTTCCGGCGATTCGTTCGGGAGG
Source organism: uncultured Lysobacter sp. (assembly GCA_964587315.1). Taxonomy (GTDB): domain Bacteria; phylum Pseudomonadota; class Gammaproteobacteria; order Burkholderiales; family Usitatibacteraceae; genus FEB-7. The sequence continues at coordinate 24,357 of CAZPLW010000009.1, read as the reverse complement.
ATGCCGGAGTGGAAACCTAGCGTGGCCGGTCCCGGCCAGGACACGCGACGGCCATGATTCTCGGCATCAACGGCATTCGCCTGGTGGTGCAGCGATCCGGCGTGGCGCGCTGCATCGAGTCGATATTGCGCAATCTCGACGCGCTCGAGCACCCGTTCACCGACATTCGCGTGTACACCCCGACCCCACTGGACGCCGAAACCTACCTGCCGCGCGGCGCCCGCAACGTCGTCCTGCCCTCGCGCTTGCCCCATGCCTTGTGGGAGCAGTTCACCCTGCCCCGTGCGCACGGGCGCAAAGGGCTGCTGCTGTGCCCCAGTTACGTGAGCCCGCTGTTCGCCCGTTGCCCCACCTTCCTGATCCACCACGGGTCATACGAGGGCTACCCGCAGGCCTTCGACTGGTGGACCCTCAACAAGGCGCGTGCCATCTACGCCCTGAGCGCCTGGACGGCCACGGGCGTATCCACGGTGAGCGAATACAGCCGGCAGGACATGAAGCGCTTCTACGGGCTGCCGACCGAGCGCGTCCACGTGGTTCCCGACGGCGTCGATACGGATCTGTTCCGGCCCTTGCGGGACCCGCAGGACCTCGCCCGCTGGCGCGCTTCGCTGTTCGGCGAGGACGTCCCCTTCATCGCTTACGTGGGCAAGCCCACCGAGCGGCGCAACCTCTCGGCGCTCATCCGGGCGTTCGCACGACTGCGCGAACGACACGGCCTGCCCCACCGCCTGCTCATCGCGGGAGCCGACCTCCCCGGCACGTCGCCATTCCGCCGAGTGGCCTCGGAACTCGGCGTCAACCCGCTCGTAACCGTGATCGGCCACGCGTCGCACGCCGAACTGGTCAAGGTGTACAACGCCGCGTCCCTGTTCATCTATCCGTCCTCCTACGAGGGCTTCGGCATGCCCGTCCTAGAGGCGATGGCCTGCGGCACGCCGGTAATTGCCCTCGACAACACGGCATTCCCCGAATTCGCGGGCGGAGTCGCGCACCTTCTACCCGATGCGGGCGTCGAGACCCTGGTGGCGGGCATGCACCGGGTGCTTACGGACCCCGCCCTTCGTTCCCGGATGGCGGAGGAAGGACCGCGGCGCGCGGCCGCCTACGACTGGCGCGTGGTCACGAAGCGGTACATCGAACTGATGGTGCCCCTCGCCGCCCGCGCGCCCGCCGGCTGAGACTTTCCATTCGCATTGCGACACAACCCCAATCCCGCCGATAATCGACATTCCGTCGGCCCCGTCCTGGAGAAGTCCATGTCGTTCTGGAAGAACAAGAAAGCCCTCGTCACCGGCGGCTGTTCGTTCATCGGCTCCCACCTCACCGACGCCCTCGTCGCGCGCGGCGCGACCGTCCGGGTCGTGGACGACCTGTCGAGCGGCATCCGCGCCAACATCCAGCACCTGCTCGACGCAGGCAAGGTGGAATTCGTCGAGGCCGACCTGCTCTCGCCCGGCGTGGCCGAGCAGTCCGTCCAGGGGATGCACCACGTCTTCCACCTGGCCGCCAACCACGGCGGGCGCGGCTACATCGACATGCACCAGGCCGCCTGCGCCACGAACCTGGCCCTGGACGGGCTCATGATCCGCGCCGCGCACAAGGCGGGCGTCGAGAAGTTCACCTACGCCTCGTCCGGGTGCGTCTATCCGGAGCACCTGCAGCACGACCCGAAGGAGATCCTCTTCCTCACCGAGGACCTCGTGAAGCCCCCGTACGACGCGGACAACCTCTACGGCTGGGCGAAGCTGATGTGCGAGCTGACCCTCCGGGCCTACCACCGCGACTACGGGATGAAGTGCGCCTCGCTGCGCTACTTCACCGCCTACGGCGAGCGCTGCCTAGAGAACCACGCGGTGATCGCCATGATCGCCCGCGCTTTCGTGAAGCAGGATCCGTTCATCGTCTGGGGCACGGGCGAGCAGATCCGCAACTGGACGTACGTGAGCGACATCGTCGAGGGCACGATCCTCGCGGCCGAGAAGATCGACGACGGCACCGCCGTGAACCTCGGCACCATGGAGCGCACGAGCGTGATCGGCGCCGCGAAGGAGATCCTGAAGCGCACGGGCGTCGCCTCGCGAATCCAGCCCGACCCGACCAAGCCGACGGGGCCGTACAACCGCGTCTGCGACAACTCGCTCGGCCGCAAGCTCCTGGGCTGGGAGCCGAAGGTGACCTTCAGCGAGGGGCTCGACCGCAGCATCAAGTGGTACTACGAGACCAAGAACGCGGAAAAGGTGCGCGCGGACTTCGATCGGCTGTTGACGGAGCGGTGATCCGGGCCGCGCTCGCGGCGTTGTTCGTCGCAATCGCCGGCTGCGCGGCGCCGCCACGCGAAGCCCCCGCCGCAGCACCCCCTGCGGCGCCCACGGCGGGCTCGGCGCCTGCGCCGTCCCCGGTCCCGGTTCGCACGGTCACTGTTCGCATCGACGAGACCATCACGCATCAGGTCGTCGAGGGCTTCGGAGCCACCATCACCGAGCACTACGACCTCTCGACTGGCGAGGACCTGATGGGTGCGCTTCGTCCGCGCGTCAACGAGGCGGTGTTCGGGCAGATCGGCATCACCATGGGGCACCTGGACCTCGGCCCCTACGAGAACTTCACGCCCGCTCCCCGCGCCACCGCAAACGACGATGACGACCCGTTCCACTACCACTGGCCGGCGTTCAACTTCGTCCGCTCCAGGGGGCATCATGACGGAATCGTCGTCCCGGGCCGCGCGTACGGATTCGACAACTTCTCCCTGCACACCGGGACGAACGTGCGCTGGTCCGACCCCTGGATGGCGGAAATCCGCCGCAAGGATTACCGGCGCTATCTCGACGAGATGGCCGAGAACGTCCTCGCGCCGCTCGTTCACTGGCGCGAGCGCTACGGCATCGTGGCTCGCTGGCACCACCTGTTCAACGAGCCGACCACCGGCAACGCGGAACTGGGCGGCGGTGGCGTGGGCGAGGTGGTGGACCTCGTGAAGACCGTCGGCGCGCGCCTGGCGCGCGAGGGTTTCGTCGGCGTGCGCCTCGCGATCGCGAGCGAGGAGACCGAGGAGGCGAGCCTCGCGGCCGCCCGCGCCGTGCTCGCCGATCCCGATGCCCGGCGCTACATCGGCGCGATCACCTACCATACCTACCCCTACGGCTCCGTCTACAGCCGCGTGGACCGGATTCTCGCGACGTCAGGCGAAGGCAGGCCCGACCCCGGCCGCGTGGCCGTGCGGCGGGCCATTCGCGACCTTGCCCGCGAGCACGGGCTGCAGGTCTGGATGACCGAAGTGAGCCACGGCGGGGCGGGACCGCTCGATTCGCTTCGCGGCCGCGCGATCCAGATCCACGACGAGATGACTTACGCGGACGCGTCGTCGTTCTGGGCGATGTTCCAGGCCTGGGATGCATTTGCCCCGAGCGGCTCGTGCGACGAGGACTGCCTCGTGCATTTCAATCGCGTGCGGGGCACGGTAAGCATCAGCGGCACCGGCCATGCCATCGGTCATTTCGCCCGCTGGATCCGTCGCGGCGCCTTGCGCGTGGAGACGTCGACGGACGATGCGAAGGTGCTCGCCATCGCGTTCCGGGACGACTCGCGCCGTCGCATCCTCGTGGTTGCAATCAACAACCATCGCGATCCGGTCACGCTCCTCGTGCGGACGTCCGGTGCACCGCCGCCCGACGGCACGATTGCAGGCGAGCAATCGTCGGCGGCGGGCTGGTGGCTTCCTGTGGCGCAGGCGAATGCGCGCGACGACGGCGCCGCCGCGGTTTCCCTGCCCGGGCGGAGCGTCACCACCTTGTCGCTCGGAACTCGCTGACACGCTTCCGGTCCGTCTCAGGACCTGGCCGATTCGTAAAGGCACCTTAGCCGTTCGCCCGTCGCGGCCGCCCCGAAGCGCGGCAGGACGCGAGCGCGCAGCGACCGCGGATCGAAACTGCCGGGAGAGCGCAAGACTTCGCGAAGCGCCGCGGCCATGGCCGGCGGATCCTCGACGGGTATGAGGCGACCCGCCGTGTCGTCGAGCAATTCCTCCGGACCGCCGCACCGAGTCGCCACCACGGGGGTGCCGCTTGCCAGGGCCTCGATCGTCACGGCGGAGAAACTCTCGCGGCGGCTGGGAACGGCCAGCACGCAGGCCCTGCGCATCTCCGCCGCGACCTCGCGCGGCGACACGAGCCCCGCGAATTCGACGCGATCCTCCAGGCCCAGGGACGCCACGAGGCGGTGAACGTCATCGAAATCGCGCCGATTGCTTGGCGAGAGCGTCGAACCGATCACCTTGAGATGGGCGTCCGGTTCGAGGGTGCACAGCGCGGCCAGGGCGCGGACGAGCACGTCAAGGCCCTTCACGTGCCGCACCATGCCGACGAAGAGGATCCTGCCGGGCACCCGTGGCTCGCCTGTCGGGGCCTCGAAGGAGGTCTCGTCGAGGACATTGGGAAGCAATTCCGTCCGCACCGCGGTTCCGGCCACCTCGACGATGGAACGTCGTGTCGACTCGCTCACCGCCGTCACGAGGCGGATGCCGGGCAATGCGCGGATCACCTGCGCGCGCACCATCGGCTCGTCGTCCAGCCAGGGCCGCCAGTTGGCGTGCTCGGTCGTGATCACCGGAATGCCGAGTTCTCGCCCCAGTTCCGAGGCGACGACGCCATCCGAGTAGATGAAATGCGCGTGGATCAGGTCGAAGGGTTCCTCCTCGTGCAGTCGGCGCGCGGCGAGCCTGACGCTTGGCAACGCGAGCCTCGCGTCGAAGGCGTGGGTGGAATGGACCAGCCCGCCCGCAATGCGTGGATGAAAGACAGGGATGCCGTCCCGATCGACGCGCCCGGGTACCGCGCGAAGGCGCCGCCATTCCGGAATGGGCAAACCCGGGGGCGACCATGCGATCGGAGCGATCACGGTCGGTCGCGCAAAGGGCAATACCCCGCGCACGAGCCGTTCGACCCAGAGCCCCTGGCCGGGCAGCGCCGAATTCGGGAATGCACGCGACAGCACGAGGACCCGCATGCGGGCGTGCGAATTCCCGGCCCCGACGCCCATTCAGGCGCCGATCGACGCGGCCCCGGACAACTCGTCCGGCATCCCGAGCGCGAGGCGCTGGTGCCAGTTCCACGCGTGCTGGACCTGGTCACGGATGCGGGGAAATTGCGGCCGCCAGCCCAGCGTCCCGATTGCGCGAGCGGGATCGGCCACAAGGAACGGCGGGTCCCCCGCACGCCTTTCGCCGCGGATGACCGGTACCGGGCGACCCGTCACCTCCGCTACGGCCGCGAGCACCTCGTTGACGGAACTGCCCGTGCCCGTGCCCAGGTTGAGCGCGCACGACGCGCCGCCGGATTGGAGATAGTCGAGTGCGAGGACATGCGCCCGCGCGAGATCGGCCACATGGATGTAGTCGCGCACGCACGTTCCATCCGGCGTAGGGTAGTCCGAACCGAAGACGGTGAGCGCCGGGATGCGCCCCAGCGACGCATCGAGGGCCAACGGGATCAGGTGCGTCTCCGGATCGTGCGACTCGCCGATCTGCGCCTCAGGATCCGCGCCGGCCGCATTGAAGTAGCGTAGCGACACGGACTGAAGTCCGTAGGCCAGGCCATAGTCGGCCAGGATCCGCTCGACCATCAGTTTGCTGGCACCGTAGGGGTTGATCGGCCGCTGCGGGCAGTCCTCGTCGATGCAAGCCCGCTCGGGAATGCCGAACGTGGCGCAAGTGCTCGAGAAGACCACGCGCCCGACCTGCGCCCGGCGAAGGGCTTCCAGAAGCGAGAGAGTCCCCCCCACGTTGTTCTCGTAGTACCGCGCCGGCTTGAGGACCGACTCGCCCACGTAGGCATAGGCGGCAAAATGCAGGGCGGCGACCGGTCGATGCTCGCGCAGGACTTCATCGAGTCGGGGCGCATCGTGCAGTCCTCCCACCTCCAGCGGGCCCCAGCGCACGGCCCAACGGTGGCCCTTCTCCAGGCTGTCATAGGTGACCGGGAGGTAGCCCGCCTCGTGCAGGGCCTTGCACGCATGGCTACCCACGTAGCCCGCGCCACCGGTCACGAGCACCGGCCTTCTCATGGTCCGGCACCTTCGACAGCCACGCCGAGCGCGTCGAGCCTGGAGCGAAGCCGCTTCGAGAGCGAATCGCGGCTCGCGTCCGGCACGTCGCGGTGCCGGCATGTGGTGCATGGCGAGTCTTTCCTGCCGAAGGAAACCATGCTGCGGCGCCATGCGGACAACCCGCCGGCATACACGTCGAAGATGCTGGTCGCGGGATCGAGCAGCGAGGCGACCACGTAGTCCTTGTGCGCGGGCCGGTCGCTCAGCAGGTTGCAACAGGGCATCACCTGCCCCGTGTAGTCGATGACGAAGGTCTCGAAGGGCTCGCGGCACGGTCCAAGACGCGGCAGGTCCGCGTAACGCTCCAGCAGGCCGCCGCGGTCGCTGCCGAAACCGCCGAAGTCGATGCAGGCGGACCGGACGGTCATGCCCTTGTATTCGTACTCAACGCGCACCACGGTGTCCGTCTCGCTTCGCCCCGTCACGGAGAGCCCCAGCTTTCGCTCGAGGCGTTCGTTGTAGGATCGGGCCAGTTCGATGCTCCACCGTTCGCGATTGCGCAGGTAGATGCTCATGTAGATCGTGTCGAGGCCGGCCTCGCGAAGGCGCTCAAGCACGGCCGGCTTGAGATAGTCCGTATTGGTCACGATGGCCAGTTCGGCGTTCGGGACGCGCGGGCGGGCCGCGGCGAGGCACGAGAAGAGCGCCTCCGGATCGCGCAGAGGCTCGGAATAGCGCGCGACCTTGACCTGGCCGGCGTAATCGATGCTGCCCAGCTCGTTGAACACGCGGGCCAGCATCGCCGCGTCGGTCCGCTTCGCGTTTCGAAGGCGATTGCCGTCCTCGTTGGGACAGAAGCTGCACAGGCGATTGCACATGGCGTGCGTCTCGATCTCCACGAGCGAGACATTGCGGCGAAAGAGGGTCCGCTTGACCTGCGCCGGTGCGGATTCGAGATTCTCAAGCTCGTCCGGCGTCAGGCGATCTATCCACTCGCGCCAGGGCCGCTCGTCGCGGATCCGCGCCAGCGTTTCATTCGGCAGCAGGAGGCTGCTCACGCGCGAGAGCGCGCTAATCGACCGCCGCCGGACGTGTTGTACGAGGTTCATACGTCACTCCCTTCCGCACCATGATTGCGCACGTGCCCACCGACCGACCCCGCAATGAAGCCGTATCTTACGCCGCGTCCCGCCGTGCGCCGGACCGACGGGCCGTCCCTAAACCCGTCCACCGTACTCGGTTCGCACGAGCAACCGCGCGAGCAGCCTGGACGCCCCTACCGCAAGCCCCGCGGAAAGAATCGCGCGCATCAGCAGCACCCGCAACTTCCGCCGCCTTACGCTCGTAAGAAACGTCCGCCAGGGAAAGGGGGCGGCGAGCGCGGCCTTCGCACGGTCCATGTCGCCTCGGATCACCCAGTTTCCGGCGATCCGGGTGTCGTCGTCGCATCGATGAAACGCGTACTCCGTGAGATCCCGCGCTTCGAGCCGCTCCGTCCAACCGTCCGCGCCCAGATAGCGGTCCATGATGTCGAAGTAGAGTTCCTGAGTGACCCGGAGGTGGTTGTAGCGGCTCGACCACTGCTGCTTGCTGTGTCGGTAGCTGATGAGGTGCTCGGGAACGAGGCAGACGGGCTGGCGCCTCAGGATGCGGATCCACATGTCCAGGTCGGCCGCCACGTCGTACCGCATGGCGTCGAAGGGGCCCACCGCCTCGATCGTCGATCGGCGGGCCATGAAGGTCGGGCAGCAGAACAGGATGTTCTTGTGGCGCAACAGGTAGGGAAAGGCATCCTCGTACGCCAGTACGACCTTGCCTGCGAGTTCCTCCGGCATCGCCATCCGGCCGTAGATGCGACCGTCTTGGTCCATGAAGCGCGACAGGCAGAACGCGGCCCCAGCGTCGGGATGGGCTTCGAGGCTGGCCACCTCCCGTTCGACGATGCCGGGACTGTAGATGTCGTCCGTGTGGTACACGGCGACGTAGTCCCCATGGGCGAGCGACATCGCTCGATTCATTGTCTGGTAACCGCCGAGATTGCGCTCATTTCGCACGTAGCGCAGGCGCTCGTCGGTGTAGGAACGCACGATGGCCTCGGTGGCATCCGAGGACCCGTCGTCAACCAGGATGACCTCGAAGTTCCCGTAGGACTGAGCCAGCACGGAATCGAGCGCGGCGCGAACCGTGCGCTCGACGTTGTACGCCGGCATGCAGATCGATACGAACGGAACTCGCGCCTGGTTCATTCATCCCTCTCGTGTTCGGCGGACCGTATCCGGCAGCCTTCAGGGTTCACCGCGTGCCAGCAGGACTGACGCGGTCTCTCGCAGCCCCGCTTCCAGGGGCACCGGCGCGAACCCCAGCAGGCGACGCGCCTTCTCGATGCTAACAGCCCGATTGACCCGGGTGCGCCCGAGCCGCGTGAAGATGCCCGGCGGGCCGCTAGCCATCGGCCAGGACCGATCGACAGAACTGGCCCACCGCGCCACGACTCCGGGCATCGCGTACTGCCGCGGAACGTGTCCCATGGACTCACCCACCCGCGCGACGAGTTCACGAAAGGAAAGGAATCGCTCGCCGCCCACGTTGATGATCTCTCCGGCAAGGCCGGGATGGTCCATGGCGCTTTCGATCGCATTCACGAGGTCGGCCACGTGGGTCGGGTGGACCACGACGGTCGCCGGGCCATGAAGCCAGACCCGGCGGCGGGCAACTTCCCGGAAAAAGGTCGCCGTGGCCGGACGGTCCGGCCCGTAAAGACCTGCGGGGCGCAGGATGGTCCACGACAAGTCCGATTCCGCCAGCTCGCGCGCGAGCGAGTCCTCCGCGGCGAGCTTGGAGCGTTCGTAATCATTCCCCGGATTCGTCGGGTCCGATTCGCAGTGCGGCTCGGTTAGCGCGCCGTCCCCGTAGACGCCAGCGGAACCCACGTGGACAAATTTCGCCACACCGACTTCGCGGGCCAGCCTTGCCAGGATTCCCGTGCTTTCGCCATTGATTGCCGTGAAACGCGACGCGTCGAGACCCGCTCCGGGAAGCAGTGCCGCTGCGTGTATCACCGCGTGAACGCCCGCGAGGGCTCTCCGGAGCGAACGGGGATCAGACAGATCGCCCGTGCACCAATCGACGTCGGCGCCATGACGGGGTCTTTGAGGCATGCGGCTGAGGACGCGGACGGAGCGACCGCCTCCGACCAGGCGGGAGATCACGTGGCGGCCCACGAACCCGGTGCCGCCCGTTACGAGAATCACGATTCCGAGCGGAAGACCGGCTTGCGCGGCTTGTGCAGCACGATGGTCGCGCGGCCCCGGCGCGTGCGGGACATGCTCATGCGCAGTAGCGCTGCGCCCGCGGCGTACAGGGCCCATTCGAAAGGCGCCATCGCGACGTCGAGCGCACTCTTCGCCATCCGGTACGCCGGGTCGTGACGCAGCTCGTTCTTGAGGATGCCGCGCCGGTTGATGAAGTTGCGCTGCAGGATCTGCGCGAACCGGTGCAACCGGTGCACCTGCGCCGGCGAGAGGTTCTCGTTGCCGATCGAGCCCTCGTGCGCACTGACGATGTGGTAGTGGTCCTTGGCGACGAAGCCGTTCTCGACCGCCCAGTCGTGCATCCGAGTGCCGATGAACGGCGTGGCCACGGTGAATTGGGTCCAGCTGGCCTTCAGGCGGCAGGCGAAGCGGATGCTGTCGAGGATGGTGTCCACGGTGTCGCCGGGCAGGCCGATCACGAAGAAGGCGAAGGTCGCGATGCCGTGCTTGCGGAAAAGCGCCATCACATCGAGAAACTCCTGCTCGGAGATCGGCTTTCTCTCGACGTTCTTCTGCACCTGCGGGTCGGTGCTCTCGACGCCGAAGTTGACGCCTACGCAGCCGGACTTCGCCATCGCCGCGATCGTCTTCTCGTCCAGGCAATCCACACGCGTCTCGCAGCGCCACTGGATCTTCAGCCCCCGCGCCATGATCTCCTCGCAGATCGCGACGACGCGCTTCTTGTTGGCCGAGAAGAGCGGGTCGCGGAAGATCACGTATTGCACGCCGAGGTCGCGCACAAGGTGCTCGATCTCGTCGACCACGTTGCCCGGCGAGCGGTCCCGCCACGGCAGGCCCTGCCCGATGGGATAGGGGCAGTAGTTGCAGCCGAACGGGCAGCCGCGCGACGAGAGCATGGGCAGGAAGCGCAGCGAGCCGGCGGCGGCCGACTTCGGGAGGGTGTACAACTCGGTCGGGAACAGGTCCCACTTCGGGAAGGGCTGCGCGTCCAGGTTCTTCTCGTACTTGCGCTCCGGGTTCTGCCTCCAGGCCGCGCCATCGCGCCAGACGAGGCCGGCGATGGTGCCGGGTTCCGCGCCGCGCGCAAGGTCCAGCACCGCTTGGTCGGGCTCACCCACCAGCGCGTAGTCCACCTCGCCGTCGCGCTGGATGCGCCACAGCAGCGGCGCCACCACCGGACCGTAGATGAGGATGCGACCGGGACCAAAGCGGGACCTCATGGAGGCGCACACCTCGAGATCACAGTCGATCGTGGGAAGCGATGTGCGAACGACGAATAGCGACTGCGCGGCGATTCCCGTCGCCTCGATGGCCCGGCACAACTCGTCCGTGCTCCAATTGAGCGCGCCGGCCTCGAATACGCGCACCGGAACGTTGGCGGCGGTGAGCGTGGCGGCGAGGTAGGGCATGTCCAGCGCGGGAAATGCCGGGGCGCCGGACGGATAGAGCTGGCCGAACCCGCCCATCGAATCCTTGTTGGAGCGATGCCCCGCAGGACTGGGAGGGTTCACCAGGAACACGCACGAATGCGCCATGAAGCTCCCGAGATGTTCAATGCCGGGAAACCGGCATGAAAGTAGGGGCTACTTTCGTAACCTTGGATCGGGCCGAGCGTATCATAGCGCCGGCCCACTTGATGATAGGTTGCGGCATTGCGGAAGTAGCAATGGCCCGTGCCCAGTCGCGCGCCATTTCGGCCGCGTCCACGCAGTCCCCCGGAGAACTCATGAAGCAGCCTGGCCTTCCCAGTCGGATACTCAGGCACCTGCGGCTCACCCGGACGGCCGGAGCCCCCGTGGAAGGGTCCACGCCGCCCTTCCTTGTGCTGTTCATCAATTCCATCTGTAACCTGACCTGCGACCACTGCTTCTACTGGCGCGACCTCAACCAGCGCAACGACCTCTCCTTCGAGGAGATCCGCGCCCTCTCCGAGGACCTCGGCCCGCTCGAGATCCTGAACCTCTCCGGCGGCGAGCCCTTCATCCGCAAGGAGTTCGCGGACATCGTGCGCACCTTCATCCGCAACAACGGCGTGAAGCAGGTGTACGTGCCGACGAACGGCTACTTCACGGAGCGCACCGAGAAGGCCCTGCGCGGCGTGCTCGAGGAGAAGGACCTCATGCTCTTCGCCTGCGAGCTCTCGCTCGACGGCATGCCGGCGTACCACGACAAGTTCCGCGGCAACGACAAGTCGTTCGAGAAGGCGATGGAGACGTACGACATGCTCGCGAAGCTGCAGGAGGAGGACCCGCGCCTTCGCATCCACTCGATCTCGACCGCGACCAACCAGAACATGCGCGAGATCTGGGACCTCACGAGCTACCTGCACGAGCGCTGCCCGAAGATGGACCACCACAACCTCGCCATCATCCGCGGCGACCGCAAGGACCCGAGCCTGCTCACCCCGCCGGTCGACCAGTACCGCGCGCTCTCCGAGCACGTTCGCGCGGTGTGGCGCGACCGCGAGGAAGGCCGCTTCGGCTCGTCGGTCGAGCCGATGCTGCAGTGGGCCAAGACGGAGACGATCCTGCAGAAGCGCCAGGTGGTGCCGTGCAAGGCGGGCGTGCTCTCCGGCGTCGTGTACGCCAACGGCGACGTCTCCGTGTGCGAGATGCACGAGCCCCTGGGCAACCTGCGCGACACCTCGTTCCGCAAGCTCTGGAATTCGCCCAAGGCGCGCGAGGTGCGCGCGCAGGTCGAGGCGAAGGCCTGCTGGTGCTCGACGGAGGTGTTCCTCTGGCCGAGCATCGTGTTCCAGCCGCTCTCGCTCGCGCGCGCCACGATCGGCGGACGCGTATGGGCCAAGGCGGCCGTGCCGCCGGGCTTCGACGCCGACACCCTCAACGCACCCGCCCCGCCCCCGGCCTCGACGATCGCCGTGGTTCCCGTCGACCAGATCGGCCGGGCGCGCCCCGAATCGGTGCCGAGCGCCACGCAGGAATCCTGAGCGAGGCCTGCCGTGGAAGCGACCGGCGCACCGCGCGTCTCGGTGGTCGTGGCCGCCCGGAAGCTGCCCGACTCCGCCGCCGAATCGCTCGCGTCCCTCGCGGCCCAGGGCCGGGCCGCCGATGTCGAAGTCCTCGTGGCCGATGGCAGTCCGGACGGCGCCTTCGCGGCGATCGTGTCCGGACACCCCGGCATGCGCCACCTGCCCGTGCCCGGCGCCAACCTGCCGGCCCTCAAGGCGGCGGCCATCCGCGAGGCGCGCGGCGAATTCGTGGCGGTGCTCGATCCGAGCGATGCCGCGGACGCCGACTGGGTCGAGCAGATGCTGGCGGCCTTCGAGGATCCGTCGGTGGCTGCCGTGGGGGGCGCCGTCCTCCTCGCCGGCCCGGATACCCCGGGAAACGTCGCGGGCTATCTCTTCGAGTACGGCGCGTTCAATCCGCCGATCGAGGCCGGCGACACGGCGGGCGACCTGCCCGGCAACAACGTCGCCTACCGTCGCCGCCTGCTCACCGAGACCTGCGCCGACCTGCTCGCGGCGGAAGGGTTTTACAAGCCCCTCTTCCACGAGCGCATCCGCGCCCACGGCGGGCGACTCGTGATCCGCCCGTCGATGCGCGTGCGCCATCTCACGCGCCACGCGTTCGGCGAGTTCGGCGCGAGGCGGTGGCACTACGGGCGCTGCTTCGGCGCGCTGCGCTTCCGCCGCGCCCCGCTCGCCCGCAAGGCGCTCTACTTCCTCGCCGCGCCCGCCGCCATCCCCCTCCTCGCCGCCCGGCACCTGATGCGAGCCTGGCGCCACCCCGGCAACCGCCGCCTGCTGCCGGGCGCGGCGCTCGCCCTCGTCGGCGTCTGCGCCTTCTGGGGCGCGGGCGAATGGCTCGGTTGCTGGTTCGGGCCCGGCCGCTCGTGCGACGAGCTCTACTGACGTGACGCCGAAGCTGAGCGTCGTCGTCGCCGGATCGCGCCCGGAAGGGCCGCCGCCGGAACTGCATCGCGTCCTCGGCCCGCTCGCCCGCGCCGGCGAATTGGAAGTGATCATCGCGACGGCGCGCGCCGATCCGGAAGAAGCCCGCGGCTACGCGCGCGTGGTGCCCTGCGCGCCCGGCACCACCATTCCCGCGATGCGGCTGGCCGGCGTGCGCGCCGCCGTCGGCCCCCGCGTCGCGGTGACGGAGGATTTCTGCGCGCCCGCCGAGGGGTGGGCCGAAGCGCTCCTCCAGGCGCGAGCGCGAACGGACGCCGCGGTGCTGGGCGGTCCGGTCACGCGAAGCGGGGGCTCCGCCGCCGACTGGGCGCTCACCTTCGTCGAGTACGGCCGCTTCTTCCGGCGCGAACCGGAGGGAAGCGTCGAGGACCTCTCGTCCATCAACGCCGCCTACGATGCCGCTCGCCTCCGGTCGGCGTTGGGCGAGGACGCGACGGAACTGTACGAGGTCGAGGTTCACGCGAAGCTGCGCACCGGCGGCGCGCGTTTCTGGCGGGTTCCGGGCGCCGTCATGCGGGACGAGAACCATCGATCGTTCGCCCAGGCGGTGCGCGGCCAGTTCCACCATGGCCGGTTCTTCGGCGGCGGACGCGTCGAGGGCCGAGGCCCGGGCGCCCGCCTCCTGCGCGCGGCGCTCGCGCCCGCCGTGCCCGCGGTGCTGTTCGGCCGCATCGTGCGGGAAGCGTCGGCCGCGGGGCACCTGCCGCAAGTCGTGCGGGCGATGCCCGCGCTCGCCGTGCTGCTCGCGGCCTGGGCCGCGGGCGAGGCCACCGGGTCGCTCGCGGGCGCGGGCGACAGCGGCTCACGGTGGACCTGATCGGCGCCCGATGGCGCCCACGCTCCCGCAGCCGTTACACTTCGCCGTGCGCGCGATTCTCACCTTCCACAGCATCGACGATTCGGGCTCGGTGCTTTCGTTTCCGGCCCGGACGCTCGAGAGCCTGCTCGCCGGCCTCGACGAGGCGTCGATCCCCGTGATGGACCTCGACACGCTCCTCGCCCCGGGCACGCGCCGCGGCGTGGCGCTCACCTTCGACGACGGCATGCGCACCGTCCACGCCAACGCCCTCCCGATCCTGCGCGATCACGCGGTGCCCTCCCATCTCTTCCTCGCCACCGGCGCCGTGGGCGGCGACAACCGCTGGCCGGGCCAGCCCGCCTGGTCGCCGGCCTTCGAGATGCTGCGCTGGGACGAGATCGAGGCGCTCCAGGGCGCGGGGATGCGCTTCGAGTCGCATACGCACGCCCACCCCGACCTGCGCACGCTCGATGAAGCCGCGATGGCGGCCGACTGCGACGAGGCCGACCGCACGATCGAGCGGCGCCTCGGACGCCGGCCGGCCTACTTCGCCTATCCCTACGGCCGCTTCGACGATCGCTCGCGCGCCTTCGCGCGCCGGCGCTACCGCGCGAGCGTGACGACCGTGCTGCGCGAGCTCGACGGGACGGAGGATGCCGCGTCCCTGCCGCGGCTCGACACGTACTACCTGCGCCCGCGCTGGGTGCATCGCCGCCTCGACGGCGCGCTGCCGAGGGCCTGGCTTTCCCTTCGCGGCCTGCTTCGTCGCGTGAGGGGAAGCACGTGACCCTGCGCCCCCTGAGCGTGGTGATCGCCGTGCAGCACGCGCAGGCGAACCTCGCCGAGATCCTGCGCCGCCTGGGCCGCGAACCCGGGGCCGACGTGGAAATCGTCGTCTGCCACACCGACGCGGACGCCGACGTGCCCCGTCTCGTGGAAGGCCATCCCCGCGCGAGAGCCCTTCTCTCGCCCCCCGGAAGCCTCATTCCGCACCTCTGGCGCGACGGCATCCTCGCCGCGCGGCACGCCGCCGTGGCCGTCACGACCGCCCATTGCCTGCCGGCGGAAGACTGGCTCGCGCGCCTTCGCGCCGCGGACCTCGCGTCCCACGCCGGCGTCGGCGGCGTCTTCGAGAACGCGCCCGATGCCGACGCGAAGGGCTGGGCCATCTTCCTGCAGCGCTACCTGCCGTACGCGCCGCCTCAGACCGCCCGCACCGTGCGCGACATCGCGGCCGACAACGCCGTCTACCGGCGCGAGGAGCTGCTCCGCCACGAGGCCTTGCTGGCGGAAGGCTTCTGGGAGCCGGAGTTCCACGCGCGCTTCCGGCTCGCGGGCCTCACCCTCGAACTCGATCCCTCGATCGTCGTGATCCACGCCAACCGCTATGGAGCGGGACAGTTCTTCGCGCAGCGCCTCGCCCACGGCACGCAGTTCGGCCTCGCGCGCGGTCGCACGATCGGGGTCGCGAAGCGGATGATGCTGCTCGCGCTCTCGCCCCTCCTGCCCTTCCTCTTCCTGCGCAAGATCGCGACGGCCGCCTGGCGCCATCCGATTCACCGCGCGCGTCTCCTCCCGTCGCTGCCCTGGCTCGGCTTCTTCCTGGTCGCGTGGGGAATGGGAGAAGCGCGCGGCTACCTCGAAAGCCTCACGGAGCCATGAGCGCCACGCCCACCCTGTCGGTCATCATGCCGGTCTACAACGGCACGGCCTTCCTGCCCCGGAGCCTGCCGCCGCTCGTCTCGATGCTCGAGCGCGGGGAACTCGCCGAGATCATCGTCGTCGACGACAGCTCGACCGACGACACGGCGGCGCTCGCCGCGTCGATGGGCGCGCGCGTCATCCCCTCGGGCGGCCGGCTAGGCCCGGGCGGCGCCCGCAACCAGGCAGCCTCGCTCGCCGTGGGCGAGATCCTGTGGTTCGTGGACGCCGACGTGATCGCGCACGACGACGCGGCCGGCGAGCTCCGGCGCGCGTTCGCCGATCCCGCCGTCGTGGCGGTGTTCGGCTCCTACGACGACGCGCCGCCCGCGCAGAACTTCCTCTCGCAGTACAAGAACCTCGTGCACCACTTCTACCACCACCGCGGCGTGGCCGAGGCCTCGACGTTCTGGGCGGGCTGCGGCGGCGTGCGCAAGGACGCCTTCCTCGCCATCGGCGGCTTCGACCTCGGGCGCTACACGCGCCCGTCCATCGAGGACATCGAGCTCGGCTATCGCCTCAAGGCCGCGGGCGGGCGCATCCTGCGCTGGCCGGCGCTGAAGGGCACCCACCTCAAGGTCTGGCGATTCGTGAACCTGATCCACACGGAAGTCTTCTGCCGCGCGATCCCGTGGTCGCGGCTCATGCTCGCGAGCGGCGGGCTCGTGAACGAGCTCAACGTGGGCGTGGGCGAGCGGCTGCGCGCCGTGCTGGCGGGGCTCTTCGTGCTGTCGCTCGCGGCCAGCCTGGTTCCGGGCGTCCCCGCCTGGGTCGCGCTCGCGGGGCTTGCCGCGATCGCCCTCGCGAACCTCGACCTCCTGCGCCTCTTCGCGCGGCGCAAGGGACCGCTCTTCGCGCTGGGCGGGCTGCTCTTCCACCAGGTCTACTACCTCTACAGCGGCGCCGCGTTCGCCTACTGCTGGCTGGAACACCGCCTCTTCCCGGAGGCTGCGCGATGAGCCGCACCGCCCGTCATCTCGCCTTGTTCGCGGCGAGCCTCGCGACCCTGGCCGCGTTCCATCAGGGGCTCGCACCCCAGCCGGCGCTCTGGCGCCTGAGCATGGGGAGTGCCTATGCGAGCCTCGCGCTGCTCGCCGCGTCGCTCGCCATCGGCCCCTGGAACGTGCTTCGCGCCAGGCCCAACCCGGTATCCGGCTACCTGCGCCGCGACATCGGCATCTGGGCCGGCATCCTCGGCCTCGTGCACGTCGTGGCGGGACTCCAGGTGCACATGGGCGGCAGGATGTGGCTCTACTTTTTTCCGGGTCCCGAGGCCACCTACCGGTTTCCGCTGCGGATCGACCCCTTCGGTCTCGCGAACCACGCGGGCCTCGTCGCCACGGTGCTGCTCGTCATGCTCCTCGCCCTGTCCAACAACGCCTCGCTGAAGAAGCTAGGCGTTGCGCGGTGGAAATCGCTCCAGCGCTGGAACTACGCGATCGCCCTCCTCGTCGTCGCGCACGGGGCGGTCTACATGGTGCTCGAGGGGCGCCGCCTTCGCTGGGTCGCCTTGGCGCTCGCCATCGTGCTCGCCGCGGCGCTCCTCCAGGCCACGGGATTCCGCGCGACCCGTGCGAAGCGGCCATGAAGCGCCGACTCGCCATCGCGGGCCTGGGCGCCGCCGCGCACCACATCCACCTGCCGGCCTACGCCAAGGTCGAGGGGATCGAGGTCGTGGGCGGATTCGATCCGGTGCCGCCGAAGGCGAAGCCCGCCTTCCCGCTCTTCGCGTCCTTCGACGAGTTGCTCGACAAGGCGCGACCCGACATCGTGGCCGTGGTCGTCCCGCCGGCGCAGCACTTCGAGCTCGCGCGAAAGGCCCTGCTCGCCGGCTGCCACGTCTTCTGCGAGAAGCCCTTCATGGCGACGCTCGAGGAGGCCGACGAGATCGTCGTCCTCTCCCGCGACGCCCGCCGCTGGGTGGTGGTGAACAACCAGTACCGCTTCATGAACATCCACCGGCGGGCGCGGGAGGTGATCGACACGCCCGACTTCGGCAGCCTGCTCTTCGTGAACGCGAGCCAGACCTTCCACGACGCCGGCACGCCCGACTCGGACTGGCGCGGGCGCGACGCCCGCCGCACCTGCCACGAGTTCGGCATCCACGTGCTCGACCTGTGCCGCTACTTCTTCGGCGAGGAACCCGTGCTCGTCGACGCCCGCATGCCCAAGGGCGCGCGCCCGGACGGACCGGACCACCTCGACCTCATCCGCCTCGAGTTTCCGGGCGACCGCGTCGCGCAAGTCACGCTCGACCGGCTGAGCCGCGGCCCGCACCGCTACCTCGAGATGCGCCTCGACGGCAGCGAGGGCTGCGTGGAGACGCGCATCGGCGGCAACATCGCGGTCAGCGCGGGCATCCGGGGCGGCACGCGGCGGCCCTTCGCCGAACTCGACGTGACCCTCGGCGGCAACGCGATCCTGCATCGCGGCGGCAAGGGCCGGCGCATCGCCGCCGATCCCCTGGACATCTTCGCCAACGCGACCGCGGAACTGCTGCGCGCCTTTCTCGACGCGCTCGATCGCGGCGCCACGCCCCCCTGCCACGGCGAGGACAACCGGCGCACCCTCGCGCTCGTCATGGCGGCGTACGATTCCGCCGGGCGGCGCGCGCCCGTCGAACCGCCGGCCTGACGCGTCGCCCGCCGCCCTCCCGCGATGGCCGCCTCCGAAGCGCTGAAGGACGAGCCCGAGTTCTCGGTGCTCATCGGCCGTGTGGGCACCGAGGATGGCGAGCGCATCCTGGAAGCGCTCGCGGCCCTGGGCCGGCAGGCCGGCGCGGGGCCCTACGAAGTCATCGTCGCCGACCGGCTGGCCGACGCCACGACGCGGGAGATCGAGGCGCGCTTCCCGCAAGTGCGCCTGCTGCACGTCCCGCCCGGAACGACGCTTCCGGCGATGCGCGCGACGGCACTGGGCGAGGCGCGCGGACGATACGTTGCGGTCACGGAAGACCATTGCATCGCGCCGCCGGACTGGCTCGCGAACGTCGCCCGGGCCTTCGCCGAGGCGCCGCCCGACACCGTGGCCATCGGGGGCGCGGTCGAGAACGGCGTCGACGACACCTGGCTCGATCACGCGACCTTCCTGTGCGAATACAGCGCGTTCCTCGCGCCCATGCGCGAGGGCGAGCCGGCCAACCTGCCCGGCATGAACGTCGCCTATGTGCGCTCCGCGCTCGAAAGGATAGACCAACAAGCGCTGTCCGCCGGATTCTGGGAGAGCACCGCACACCCGGCACTCGTTCGCGCGGGCGGGCGCCTTCGCGCGAGCGCTCGCGTGCGCATCGTGCATGCCAAGCGGTTCCGGCCGGGGTTCTTCATCCGGCAGCGATTCGCCTATTCTCGCCACTACGCGGCCAGGCGATTCGACCCGTCGCAGTCGGCCTTGCGCGCGCTTGCGCTCGTCGTGTCCGTGGTCCTGCCCCCGTTGCTGCTGGCCCGCATCGCGAGAGCCGTCCTCTCGAAACCCGGCCACGGCGGCGAGTTGCTCGCCGCCCTGCCCTGGCTTGCAGTCTTCGTCGTCGTCTGGGCCGCGGGCGAGATGGCCGGCTATGCGCTCGGCGAGGGCGATTCGCTGGCCCAGATCGAGTAGTGCATGAGGGGAGCGACGGAAGCGTTACCGCTGGGTACAATCCGGCGTCGGCAGCTTTTGGGCTAGCGCAGCGCGGGAAAGGGCAGCCATGGTCGATTCCCAGCGAGTTGAGCGTTTCGGTGGCACCGGAACCGGCGTCCTGCTCCTGACGCTTTGGCACGTCGCCGCCCTCTTGGTCGTGATGCTGGTGCCCAGCCTGCTCAGACTCGGACTGCCTTTCTGGCGCCTCCCTCCCGAACAGGCCATGCAGGTTCCGGTGATGGGTGCCGCCTATCTCGCGCTCGTCCTGTTCCTGCCTTCCCGCTTGGGACATCTCAAGGGGCTCCTCGCCACGATGGCGGTGATGTTGGCCTGCTTCGGTTCCGCCTACCTCGTCATGCGCATGCGACCGGACATGCAGCATTCGCGCCTCCTTCTTCTCTTCTCGGCCATCCTCGGGACACTGCTCGCCCTGCTGCCTCAGTTGCTCCCGCGCCAACTTCCCGCCGGAACGGCGGTGCTCGTGTTGTCTTCGTTGGCTCTAGTTGCCATCGGCTTCGGAACACCCAAGCCGGAACCACGGGAACCACTGCCGGAAAGCGGCGTGAAGGTGACGGCGCTGAATTCGCTTTTGGTGACCTACCTTCGTCGCGTGGTCGATCCGGTGAAGAGCGATGGCGGTGCCCTCGCGAGATGGGGCGAGGGATTCCTCCTGGTCACCGGGAGCGGCGAGTTCTACCGGCTGGACTGGAAGCCGGATGGCAATGCCCTCGTGGCGCGACGGCTCCCGTTGCCGGCCCCGATGGATCGCGAGTCGTTCCTGGCCGACCAGCAGCGAGGCAAGGACTCCAAGCGGTTCCGGGACACGAAGCTTCGCTTCCGCGTCACTGATGTGGCGCTGGACACCTCCGGCGATATCGCCCGGGTCTACGTCGCGCACCAATACTGGCATCCGGAAGGCAAGTGCCTCACGATGCGCGTTTCCGTGGCTCCATTGCCGCGAGGCGCGGTGCGACCTGGGGATCCCGCGACCGAATGGGGCAAGGTGTTCGAATCGAAACCCTGCCTGGAATTTCAGGATACCTATGATGGGGCCGAATCCGGCGGACGATTGGCGTGGACGCCGAAGGGCCAGTTGCTCCTGACGCTCGGCAGCTTCGGGCTCGACGGTCTTATCGGCCCGGCGCCCGTTGCGCAAGCCCAGGACTCCGACTACGGAAAGGTCTTGCTGCTCGAATCCGGGAAGGACGCGACGATCTTTTCCATGGGGCACCGCAACCCGCAAGGCCTGTTCGTCGACAGGAAAGGACGGATCTGGGAAACCGAGCACGGTCCGCAGGGCGGTGACGAACTGAACCTGCTCGCCCGCGGCCGCAATTACGGCTGGCCCTTCATGACCTATGGCACCGAGTATGGTCGCACGGACTGGCCCCTCGCCCGGGCGAACGACGGCCGGATCTTCGAGTATCCCGTGCATGCGTTTACGCCCTCGATTGCCATTTCCAACCTCATCGAGGTTTGGCCGCCCCTGTTCGCCGAATGGGAAGGCGACTTGCTCGTCGCCTCCCTTAAGGCCAAGAGCCTGTTCCGAATCCGCCTGCAGGGCGATCGCGTGGCGTATGTGGAACCCATCGGGGTGGGCCTTCGGATCCGGGACATCGAGCAGGCGAAGGACGGCCGCATCGTCCTGTGGACCGATGACGGCCAACTCGTCGTGCTCGCGCGCAGCGTGAAGGAATCACGGGGCGAACGCCTGTACGGGATGTGCAGCCGCTGCCACGAGACGCTCACCGGCGGTTTCGCGATCGCGCCGAGCCTGCGGGGCATCGTGGGCCGGGCCGTTGCCTCCGATCGCGGGTTTGCGTACTCGCCAGCCCTTGCCGGGCTGGGTGGCGCATGGACACGCGAGCGACTCGATGCATTCCTCGAGGCGCCCTCCACGTACGCGCGTGGAACCGCGATGGCATTCGCGGGGATTCCCGATTCCGACGAACGGAAGGCCCTGATCGACTACCTCAGTGACTACCGGTGAAACCGCCGGGCCTCGCCAGGCCGGCGAGATCATTGAGGCATAATCGGTCCACGCCGAGCGACCGGCACACCATTCGGGGAGAAAGCGGGCATGCGCACCTACAACAACAAGACGGTCCTCGTCACCGGCGGCAGCGGGTTCATCGGATCCCACCTCTGCCGGCATCTCCTCGAGCGCGGCGACGACGTCGTCTGCGTGGACAACCTGTTCACCGGCAGCAAGGAGAACATCCGCGACCTGCTCTCGCACCCCCGCTTCGAGTTCATGCGCTTCGACATCACCTTCCCGCTCTTCATCGAGGTCGACCAGATCTACAACCTCGCCTGCCCCGCCTCGCCCGTGCACTACCAGTACGACCCGGTGCAGACCACCAAGACGTCCGTCCACGGCGCGATCAACATGCTGGGGCTCGCCAAGCGCGTGAAGGCGCCGATCCTTCAGGCCTCCACCAGCGAGGTGTACGGCGACCCCGAGGTGCACCCGCAGCCCGAGTCCTACTGGGGCCGCGTGAACCCCATCGGGCCGCGCGCCTGCTACGACGAGGGCAAGCGCTGCGCCGAGACGCTGTTCTTCGACTACCACCGGCAGTTCGGCATGCCCATCCGCGTGGTGAGGATCTTCAACACCTACGGGCCGAACATGCACCCGGGCGACGGGCGCGTGGTCTCCAACTTCATCATGCAGGCGCTCAGGGGCGAGGACATCACCATCTACGGCGACGGCGACCAGACGCGCAGCTTCCAGTACGTCGACGATCTCGTGGCCGGCATGGTGCGCATGATGGACAACGACAAGGATTTCGTCGGCCCCGTGAACCTCGGCAATCCGGTGGAGTTCACGATCCGGCAGCTGGCCGAACTCGTGCTCGAGCTCGTTCCCGAGAGCCGCAGCAAGCTGGTGCAGCGCCCCCTTCCCGTGGACGATCCCCGCCAGCGCAAGCCCGACATCGCGCTCGCCCGGAAGATGCTCGACTGGGCGCCGGTCACCCCGCTGGAGGAAGGGCTCGTGAAGACCATCGCCTACTTCCGCCGCACCCAGGGCATCGCGGCGGCCTGACCGCGACGCGGCGTCTCAGCCGTCCGGCTCCGGGATCGCGCGGCCCCGCGCGGTGAGCGCGATGCCCGCCAGGATGAGCCCGATGCCCGCCAGGTGGAAGAGCCGCAGCCGCTCGTCGAGGAACATCCAGGCGAGCAGGCTCCCGAACGCCGGCATGAGGTGCACGAAGATGCCCGCCACGTTCGGCCCGACTTCCGCCACGCCCCGGTTCCAGAAGACGTAGCCCACGAACGACGGGAAGATGCCGATGTAGAGCAGCGCCGCGACCGCCGCGGGCGTGAGATCGACGTGCCCGCCCAGCCAGGCGAGTTCCACGATGGCGAGGGGCGCCAGCAGGCACATGCCCACCGCGCCGCAGCAGGCGAGCAGCACCAGGGGCGGCAGTGCCGCGGGCTTGGTGCGCAGGTACACCGTGTAGACGGCCCAGAAGACCATGCCGACGATCACGATGAGGTCGCCCTTGTTGAGGGAGAGCTGCGCGAGGACCGAGAGGTCGCCCTGGGTCAGCACCGTGAGCACGCCCGCGAGCGAGATCGCCACGCCCAGCGCCTGCAGCCTCGTGATCGTGTCGCCGTACACCGCCCAGCCGCACAGGATGATCATGATGGGGATGGAGCTGTTCAGGATCACGCCGTTCGTCGCGGTCGTGTACTGCAGTCCCACGTACGCGAAGGCGTTGTGCAGGCCCGTCCCCCAGAACCCCAGCCAGGCGATCGTCTTCCAGTGGCGCTTCACGAGCGGCCAGTGCTCGCGCAGTTGCGGAAGCACGAAGGGCAGCATCGCCGTGACCGCCACGCACCAGCGGATGAAGGTGAGCGCGAGCGGCGAGACGGTGCCCACCATCGCCTTGCCGATCACCCAGTTGAGCGACCACAGGAGCGAGCACAGGCTCAGCAGCAGGTAGGGCGAGGCGAGTCCCGTCGAGACGGCCACGTCAGCTCACGGCGCGGATCGCCGCGAGCGGCGGCGACTCGATGGCCTTTCGCGTGCCCAGGAGCCCGGCGGCCGCGACGCCCAGGCCGCCCGCGACGAGGCCCGCCACCGGCACGACCCAGTTGAACTCGTAGGGAACGCCCAGCACCCGCTCCGAGAGGACCATCGCGAGGCCCACCGCGCCCGCGGCCGCGACGAGCCCGGCGGCCAGGCCGATCGCGAGGAACTCCGCGAGTTGCGTGAGGACCAGCTGGCGCCGGCTCGCGCCCAGCGTGCGCATCACCGCGCCTTCGAACACGCGCTCGTCCTGCGTGGTGGTGATGGCCGCGAAGAGCACGACGAGGCCCGCGGCGATGGCGAAGAGGAAGACGAACTCCACGGCGCGCGAGACCTGGTCGGAGATGCGCTTCACCTGGCCCATGATGGCCGTGAGGTCGATCACGCTCACGTTGGGGAAGCGCGCGACGAGCCCGGAGACGACTTCCTCGCGGCCCGGTGGCAGGTGGAAGCTCGTGATCCAGCTGGCCGGGTACGCCTCGAGCACGCCGGGGCTCGCGATCACGAAGAAATTGGCCTTGAAGTTGTCCCACTCGACCTTGCGCAGGTTCGTCACCGGCGCGGTGAAGCGCGAGCCGGCGACGTCGAAGGTGAGCGTGTCGCCGACCTTGACGCCGAAGGTCTTCGCGATGCCCTCCTCCATCGAGAACTCGGGGCCGGACGCGGGCTTCCACCACTGCCCCGCGACCACCTTGTTGTCGGCGCGCAGCAGCGCGGCCCACGACATGTTGAACTCGCGCTCCGAGAGCCGCTTCGCCCGCTCGTCGGCGAAATCCGCCGGCTTCACCTCGCGTTCGCCGATCTTCACGAGCCGGCCGCGCACCATCGGGTAGAGGTCGGGGTTCGCGAAGCCGAGGTCCCCGAAGAACGCCTTCGCCTCGGGGAGCTGGTCCGTCTGGATGTTGATGGCGAAGCGGTTGGGCGCATTCGCCGGGCACGAGGCCTGCCACTTCGCGAG
>CAZPLW010000008.1:0-43240 GCA_964587315.1 uncultured Lysobacter sp. | reverse complement strand
AGTACCTGGCTACGAACCAGGGGGTCGTGGGTTCGAATCCTGCCGGGCGCGCCAGTTTCTGCATTAAACATCAGGCGGTTGGGGCACATGCCCCAGCCGCCTTTTGCTTTATGACGACCAGTGCGGGAGTTTTGCGGGAATCCGCCTCACAAACCCGGTTCGCGGCATCGATCAGATTCTCGAGCTCCGCTGCCGAGTAGTGCGTCGTGATGCGCCCCGACTTGTGTCCCAAGAGGTCCTGTCGGTCCTCGAAGGACACCCCCGCAGCCCGCAGCCGACGCCCGAACGTGTGCTTGAGATCGTGCACACGCACGTTCGACAGCCCGGCCCTGGCCCGCGCCTTCTGCCACGCGGAGTTGTTCATCGTCCCGATCGGGTGTCCGTCGTAAGGAAACACGAACTCCTTGTGCTTCCCTCGAAGGGCATTGACCACCGAAGCTGCCACCCGGTTCAGGATCACGATCCGCTCCTCGCGATTCTTCACCCGCGTGCCGGGAATCAGGAAAACGCTCGTCCCGATCTCCGGCACTTGTACCTCCCATTCCCAACGGAGCCCGCAAACCTCGCGGTCGCGAAGCCCCGTGTTTACCTTGAACAGCGCCATCGCGCCGAGATGATCGGGCAGTTCCCGGAACAACCGGGACTGCTCTTCCCATGAAAGGGGGTAGGGCTGCCGTGCATCCTCCACCGGCAGCATTCGGATCTTCGGCGCCACCGCCAGCCACGTGAGGTTGTGCTCGTCAATCCACTCCGACGCGGCAAGGTTCAGCACATGCCGCACCACACCAAGCGCCAGGTTGATTGTCTTGGTCTTCACCCCTTGCTGGCGCCGAGCAGCGATAAAGGTCTGCAGGGTGCCCGCGTGCACCGATTCGACGGGCAGATGCCCGATGAAGGGGTCCACGCTCTTCAGGTGAAAGGCCTCGTCCGAAATGCGGCGCTTGTGTTGACCTTCCGTCAGGTATCTCGTTGCGGCAGCCCGGAAAGTGCGCTTCGGGCGGACGCCGTAGATTGAGGCTTGCCGGGCCTCTTCGATCCTCCGCGCGAGGAATGTCTCGGCTTCCGCGAGGTCACCAGTTCCAGTGCTCTCGCAAATGCGCGTTCCTCGGACAAGCTTGTCGATGTGCCAGACGTCACCTCGCAGGTAGAGTCCGGCGGTTCTTTTTCGTCCCATGTCGATGTTCCTTTCGTTCGACCGGGACGCCCGTTGCGAGCCTTATAGTGCTCGGCCCACGCATCCAGATCAAGGCGGTCGAAAGCGACTCCCTGCGTGCCAATGGGGATTTCGGTCAGGGCCGGTCGCACCTCGGCGTTGAACCGATTCCGGTCCATGCCCAGGTAGTCCGGCGCGTCGCGCAGCCGGATGAAGCGCGGCGGGTACCGCACTGCGTTCATTCCGGTTTGGCCTCCGCAGCCCGTTTCGGCGAGCGCAGGGTCACGTGCGGATTCTTCCCGTGCTGGTGCGCCACCGACACCAGTCCTGCTTGCTCGAGCTGCCTCAAAGCGCGGTACTTGGCGTGGCGGTCGACGCCCAACTCCTTGAGTAGCATGGTGGTCAGGACCACCGTCTCCGACCTGGTGACACCGGCCCTGAACCACAGCGCGAGGGCGATGTGCAGGACGTGACCGGGGAGCTTGGCGGCCTCCGTGAGCCAGGCCCAAGGGATAGGTCCCTTGAGGAAGCGCCGGTCGCGCTGGCTGGTGGTGGCCGTAGCCAAGATAGCCGTGGTGCCCGCCGTGCGTTGGGAGCGAGGTATCCACAGTTTTGCGAGATCAAGGGTGGGCATTTGACGACTGTTAGTAGAAGTAATTACAGGTAACGGGTGTGCGCCACGACTACACGTTGGTGTGCGTCGGTGCGCAGGTCTCCTGCGCGTTGGTGCCCACGTTGATTCGCCGGGCCCCGAGTTCAGCCATTACGGCCCCCCACATTTCGACGCCACGTTCATCGGAATACCGGTCGGGGTAGCGGACCAGCTTGGCGTCGGAGCGCAGGCGGAAGCCACCGAGCACGATTTCGGAGGCGCGAGCCATGAGTTGCTGGGTGCTCGCGACTGCGCTGTCGAGCTGATCCAGCGGTGCCTCGATCAGGACGGCGTCGTGCACGGGAGCGCAGACCAAGATGCCTGCGTCCACAGCGAACATGCACGCCAAGCGGAGCATCTCTGCCCCATTGGCCTGCATGGGGAAGTTCCGGAGGGACCGCGGGTTGGCATCCGCACCGACGTGGACGACCCAGCCGAACACGGTGTGGAGGGAGGAGTAAAGCATCGCGTGATCGACGGCGGCGTCCGACCACCTCCAGAAGTCCGGGTACGTTTCACGGTGAAGCGTCAGCAGTTTCCGGGCGAGCCGAACCGGTTGGTTGATTCGCACGGCGAGGCTTTGCTCTCCCATCCCGTACTGGACCGCGAGGACGCAAGCTTTGAACTGGTCCCGAATCGTGCCATGCGAATGCTTGGTGGCGGTCTCGGGGGCTGCTCCTGCCTGCTTGGCGAACGCGAGGTACGGATCGCCAGAGAGGTAGGCTTCCTGCATGGCAGTGTCACCGGACAATGCCGCAGCGATGCCGAACTCCTGCTGACTCCAATCGAGGTAAGCCAGGCCGAACCCCGCCTTCGGCTTGATCAGTCCGCGCAGCCAGGTCGACGGGCCGAAGATGAACTTCGAGCTGCTCGGCTGGTTGCGGCTGGTGCGCGCCCGGAACGGTGACAACAGCGTCCGGTTGCGCCCGTCCGAGCCAACCGCGAGATCGGCGGGCCGCAATTGGGAAAGTGCGACGCGCAGCTCCCGGAGAGGCTGGAGGCGGTAGTGTGCCTTCGTCATGTCCTTAAACGTGTCGTCGCTGAGGTCGAGCGCGCCCGACGGGAGCATCGGCCACGCAATCCCCTCGCGGGCAAGATAGGCGGCAAAATTCCTCTCTTTGAAGGTCCGGCCTTCGTAGACGTGGAATTCCTCGTTGACGCGGTCGATCAGCGCCTGCTGGATGTCGGACCAGCCGTCACGGAGCTCAGCAAGGGTCTCGACGTCTACCGGCACGCCGTGGTGCTCAATTGCCGCAGCGACGACCATGGAACGCCCACGCAGCATTGCGCGTTCGACATCGATATTGCCGACCATCGAGTGGAGCAGGTCCGTGGTCGACACCACGTCGGACTCGCAGTAGTCCATGAGTGCTGCCAGTTCCTCAGGCGCGTACGGCCCGCCCCGCATGGCGAGCTCTCGCATTTCGCGCTTTTCGGCGGCTTCGAGCGCGGGCCTGCCGAAATAGGCGAGGGCACCCAGCAGCCCGTTCCCGCAGGGATTGGCGAGGCCGTTCGTCAAGTTCCGGAACTCGACGTAGAGGTCGAGCACGTTGGGCGGCGGATGCCAACCCAACGAGAAATAACAACCCATCTCGGCGGAGGCGTAGAAGGCAATGAAGAGGCTGCAATCGCCACCACCAAAGGGTGCGTCATCCGAGCCGCGCAGTTCGGTGGGGCCCAAGCGGAGCCGAGAGCCGGTCTTCAACTCGTGTCCGACCGCGCAGATCGGCTGGGGACGCGCCCCATGTGTGGAGTGGAACTCGAAGTCCACGACCCAGATCGAGCGGAAACGGTTGCCGAACAGCACTACTCGAGCCCCCGCAGGCGGCGCACGACGGAGTGATCGGCGGTCGCGATGACGCGATCGCGGAACGCGATGTTGAGGATGGTCTGCATGTCCACGCCGGGCCACTCCGGTTCGGGAATGGGTGCCGTCGCTTCGAGAACGTCGTAGGCACCGTTGTCCATGTTGGAGGAGAGGCGGATCCAGCGCGCCTTCGCGAGTGCGACGCCCTGTGCAGCCGACGCGCTCCACGAATCCAAACGCCCGTCGGCGTTGGGCAGGCGGACGGGAAAGATGAACGGCACGCCTTGGCGGGTGATCGCCACGTGGAGCACGCGCGGCGAGAGTTCGTCTCCCAGTTCCTCCCACAGGTCGCGGTCGACCAGGTAGATTTCGCGCTCGTCCTTCAGCTCCAACACGTTCGCGGTGAACTGGTACGCCTCGTCGGGGTGGACACGGAAGAACTCCTGGCGGTGGGGCTTCCGGACCGGTACGGTCACGAGCGCGCGCTTCACGCCGCCCGTGTTCTGGAAGTTCTGATCGAGGCGGAGCTTGTTGAAATCGAACTTCGCGGGCTGCGCCGAAGACGTGGCCACATCGTGCACAGCGTCTTTTTCGGGCATCGGATTCATGGACATGTACATCTCCTCGTTTGTGCAGCATGCGAATGCACGCCGGCCACAAGTCCGGATCGTCCGTGAGGAAATTGGGGAAAGAAATCTGTCGTCGGCTGACGCGACGGAATGAAAGCTATTAAAAACAGCTAGTTATGGCGAGACGCTGGCCGGGGAAGCCAACGATGATTCGTCTAAGTGTCTGAGGCCGAAGGATAAAAGTTGGGGGATTTTTCTATTCCCAACTTTCTCGCCGTCACCCTAGCGCGTCGCCTTACGTATGGTCTCGGAGTCGACGATTCCGAGCTCCTTGGCGACGAGCTTGCATGCAGCGTTGTGGCTCAGTCGCGGATTGGCCGCTCTCAATTGCTGAACCTTGGATTTCCAGGATGCGTACCGTTGCTGGGTTAGCGCCTTACTCCGTTGGCGTTTGGTGGAGGCGGATACCGTTGCGGTGAGGTCTTGGCATTGGTCGATGATGATCCGATTCGGGCCAAGGCTTGGATTCCATTCAATCGCCATGCCGAGGTCTAAAGCAGCCTCTCTCGAAATGAAGATGTCGATGTAGTCGGAAAAAGCGTGGACCAAGTCGTCCGAGTAAACGAAGTGATCTGGAGGGATGAGGGCGAGCTTGGCTTGATTGGAGTTGGTCGCACGCATTTGATTCGTGAGCCCACTGTAGAACGTATGGCGAACCTTGCCATGGGTCCCAGAGTTGTTGAACTCCCACGCCGTTAACAGGGCGGGCAATTTCAGATGAGAGTGAACGGTAAGCCAAGCGAGAACGACTTCGGCATCCACGTCTGTAATGTCCGGAACCATTCGAAGTGGTACAAGCGCTCTAGGCAAACCGCGCTCGGGGTTGGTGAAACTGAAAATTGGGATCATCCCGCGATACCTCGCTCAGACGGAACCGAACAACTTGAAACACCTAAGTCTTGCGAGGCGGCCATTCTAGGAACGGCCGCCCTTTCGCTATCACTTTACAACGCTGACCCGTACCTCCTCGCGCGCCTTACCTCGGAATTGCGCCAGGTCCACGCCAGCCAAGGCGGGCACTTTCTTGTAGTCGATCGAGCCCGCTTTCCAGTACCTCGACACGCAGACCCCGGCGCCTCTCTCGGATGTATGGGACGCGAGGGCGACGAGTCGAGCCTTGGCCTCATCCAGCCAGGCAGAGGCCGTCTCAGCTTCCTCCTTGAGGCGCAGATAGGCTTCTGCGGCCTGCTGCCAGTCTGCGTCTGTCCGGATCACCGTGTCTTGCTCTGTGAGCGGCGGGGGTAGGTCCTCGGCGATGAAACGCATGAAGCCCTCCCAGCCGTCCTCGATGACGCTCCAGTCGGGCTTCGAGGGGCGCTGCTCGACGAGGACCCCCTCGGCGCCGTCGAATACCCACAGGTGGGCCTGTGCGGCGCCTGAGACCATCAACTGCGTCTCGATCTGCCAGCGGTAATGCTCGGGGATCGTGCCCTCGCTCGCGGCCTTCCAGAGGTCGGAGTCGCGGCCCTTGAACGGGCACTTCACCTCCAGGATCAGGCCACCGTCCAGCGTGATGCCGTCGAGGCTGGCCGAGTAGTCGCCCTCGACCAGCACCAGCGGCTGCATCACATGGCCCGTGAGCTTCTCGTAGGCCTCGCGGGCCAGGGGCTCCAGCTGGGTGCCTCGGAGCATGGCCTGGTTCACCTCGGGCTTTGCGCGGCCACTGCGCTGGAGCCACAGCTGGTAGGGCGTGACCCAGGGCGAGACGCCCAACACGGCGGGCGTCTCCGAGGCGTTGCGGTACGTCGCCCGGTGGTCGTGCCACTCCGGGCTTCCTTGGACGAGCTTCACGATCGTGCTCATGCGGCCCTCCGGTTCTTCTCCAGGCTCTTGATGGCTCGGCTGGCCGTCTGCATGGTGAGGTCACTCAGCGCCTTGACGCCGAAGTAGTCGAGGACCTTGCCGAGGTCGCTCCCGGTCTCCTCTACGAGGCGCTCGATGTAGCGCAGCTGCGCAGCCGAGGCTCTCTGCCCGATGGTCGCCACCGGCTGCTCCCTCGGCGGGGCCGGCTGGTCCTCGGCCGGCGAGGGGAGGTCCTCCCCGGCGTAGATGTAGAGACCGAGGCCGTGCAGGGCAATCGCCTTGACCAGGCACCGCTGGAGGCTCGTGTTGAGGTCGAAGACCGTGGGGTCCGGGATCGGCCGGTTCTTGCCGTCGAGTACCGGGTGGATCTGCGACAACGTGACGCCCTCCACGGTCACAGCTACCTCGACGAAGTAGCCAGCTTCGGTGCGAAGGAACGGCAGGCCATCGAAGCGCCTGACCTCCCACGTTGCCGTGGGATCGGCTTGCCGCAGCTGCGCGACGGCGTAGGGCCAGCTCAAGTAGCTGAACTGCCCCTTCTTCTCGACGTGCTCGTTGACGTTGATGCCCGCGAGGCGGGCGAAGCTGCTCTTGGTTTCGTTCATTTCAGTCTCCAGAAAAGCGAAACGCCCGGTACAGCCATGAAGGCCATCACCGGGC
Source organism: uncultured Lysobacter sp. (assembly GCA_964587315.1). GTDB lineage: Bacteria > Pseudomonadota > Gammaproteobacteria > Burkholderiales > Usitatibacteraceae > FEB-7. The sequence goes on along the minus strand of CAZPLW010000008.1, from coordinate 36,536 downwards.
GTTGCGAGAACGACGACTTGGGTTTAGCGAGCGTGCGTCGCGGAGACGCTCGTGCTGCTCGGTAACAGAGCGACCATAAGTCGCCTTGTTATGCCGCTACTTCATAGGAGCCCCCTTTCTGCGAAGCTGATCGCCGAGGCGCCAGCCACGATGAAGTGGTCGAGGACCTTTACGTCCACCAGGGCAAGCGCCTCGGTGAGCGCGCGGGTGAGGGCCTGATCCTGAAACGAGGGCTCAGCCACGCCACTCGGGTGGTTGTGGCAGAGGATGACGCCCGCCGCGTTCTTGGCCAGCGCTTCCTTCACGACCTCGCGCGGGTACACGCTCGTCTGCGTGAGTGTTCCCCGAAACAGTTCGTCGAAGCTGATGGCTCTGTTCTGCGCATCGAGGAAGACCACGACGAAGACCTCGTGCTGCCTGTCGGCGAGCTTGAGCCTCAGATAGCTGCGCACGGCGGCCGGCGAAGCCAGCGAGTCCGTGGCCTTGGCGCGACCCTCAAGGAGCTTGAGAGCCCGCTGGATGGTCTTGTCGCCGGTCATGCGGCCTCCCGCTGCTCGGCGCCGGGCTGGGTAGCCAGCCGTTCGGTGAGGTAGTCGGCCGCCTGCTGCGCCCGCGTGCTGGCGACGAAGATCGCCCGCTTGTCCGCGCGCAGGACCTTGAGCCAGTGATCGATGTAGGCGGCGTGCTGAAGCCGCCCGTCGATCCGGCAGTGGGCGCAGAGAAAAGCGCTGCCGATCTCGGCGATGATTTCTTCGACGGCATAGGCGTCGGCACCGAACCGTGTGGATAGCTGCCGGTTGCATCGGGTCGGATGGCCTGTCCAGTGGGTCAACTCATGCAGCGCCGTCGAGTAGTACGCCGACGCCGCCGGGAAGAAGTTCCACGGCGGTAGCTGGATACGGTCCTCGGCCGGCAAGTAATAGGCCGAAAAGCCGCCGTGTTGGATCGCTGCACCTGAAGCGTGTATGAGTTCCTCCGCCTCGGCGTCCTCGCGCCAGACCTTCACCGGCTCCGGCGGCTTGGGGATCCCGTCCACCTGAGCCACATTGAAGACGGTGTAGCTCCGAAGGAGCGGTATGACGCTCTTCTCGATTTCGTCCCGGTCGTTCTTCCACGGGAAGACTTCGACGCGGGCCGGGACCTTGTGCAGCTTGTAGTAGAAGATGCGCACGCCCGTCTCACCCGCCTTGACCTGACCGCCAAGGTCGTTGGCCTGGCGGTAGGTGAGCCAGCGGTTTCGCGTGTAGCCCGCGAAGAGACTCTTGAGGTTCAAGAGCAGTACATTCACGCCCCGGTAGGCACGCTCGGATACGACGTTCACTGGGAGCGGATCGGCTTCCTCGCTCCAGGGCTTCACCCAAGGGGCAACGCCCTGTTCGAGGGCCTTGGCGATCTGGTCGGTTACTTCCTGGTACAGGTCGGGATGCATGTTCTGGTCTCCAAAATGAGAACGCCCCGCAAAAGGCGGGGCGTTGATTGACGGGTTGGGCTTGAGGCTAGAAGTGGATGTTGAAGAAACCGGGCATGTAGCCCTTGCCGGAGAGCGAGCCGAAGGCGCGCTTGGCAGCGGTCGTGAAGAGCGAGGTCATGAGACCCGCGACGGTCGCTGCCATTACTCCGGAGAAGGTGCCGAAGTGAATTAATAGGACGGCAAGCGTGACGGCCACGTCGAGGGCGAGGTCGTAGTGCAGCATGCGCAGTGACCAACGACGCGGCAGCTTGATGAGCAGCAGCATCATGGCGAGGAACACGGTGAAGCCGGTTGCGAACATGGAGTCTCCTTGAATGCGTTCATTGGCTGGTGGTTGATTCGCGTCGCGCGGAGTCCACGTGACGATCAACACCACGCCAAGACGAAGCAGCCGCGCGGTAAGAGCGCGGCTGCGATTCAAGGATGGATTCGACTAGGGGGAATGGGGCCCCCTTTTGAGCCGAAAGGGAAATCCGAAGTGGGGTCCCTTTTTCGGAAGGCGGGGAGAGGGTGCCTTCGAGTACGTGAAGAAGGAAAGTTACGGGGTGCCACAAAAAATTTCGCAACAGGCATAGCATCACTTCCTGACGCGCGACTACTTGCACACAGTGACGTTTCCAGTTGTGACGCAGACACCCGTCGAGCTTGATGTAGACACTCCAGCCCGTCTATCAAGGCATTTCTGCCGCAGCTTCTCTTCAATCGTGCGATCCCAGGAGCCATAGGCAGACTTCACGTAAGAATCGCAGTCCTCGCCTGTCGGGGTAGGTGCTCGCGCAGATTGGCCTTGGTTCGACGAAGACACGCCGGCCTTCCGGTCGAAACACCGCTGTCTCAGCTTCTCATCTTGCATCCAACCCCAGGAGCCATAGGGAGACTTCATGTAAGCGTCACAGTCCTCACTCCCCGCTGATGACGCAGCCGCGCCGGTCCCGCTCCCTGAATTGGCTGAGCTTCGAGCGTACCGCTTGATGTTCGTCACGCTTCGCGGCCCGCCGAACTGATCGTCCGTAATCACTACGTGCTTCCCGGCATCTGTGTCAGTTGCGGGGCCACTGGGATAGGTAACGGGGATACGGCAAAACACGTCGAGCAAGTCTCTATACGGGTAGGACCTGACTATGCAATCAGCCTGCACCCCAGTAGACGTAGAACACCATGGCGTCGCTGGATCGGTCTGCCACTCGCAGCTAATTGTCGAGCTGGAGCTTGGGATATTGCAGTTTGCCCGGGAGGCGGATGACGACGAGACGATGCATCGCTCGTGATCGGGACCGAGTTGCGATCCAATTGCAGCATTCGAAAAGCCGACGGCGAAAGTGAAACTGGCGACGAAGGCGAGGCGAGCAGGAAAGCAAGTCCGGCGATTGCTCACTTGGCGCGACAGGGAAGAGCCACTTGATATGCGCACGTCAACCTCCTCGGCTGGGTGCAGTCCACGTTCACTGCGGGAGTGAGACCGCGCCGCACCCGATAGGTCACATGTTACCCATCGGCTGTAGAAGCGTCGAGTGCAGCCCGCCATGCTTCCCGGCATGGGGACGAGCTCGAAAATCACTCACTCACGGCGCGTCCTCGCGGCCAATCTCCTGCGCCTGCGGGAGGACCTGGGACTAAGCCAGGAAGCCTTCGCCGAGAAGCTCGGCTTCCACCGGACCTACATCTCGTCGGTGGAGCGCTGCCAGCGGAATGTGTCTATCGACAACCTCGACAGGATGGCGAAGGCACTTAGGGTGAGGGCAGCGGACCTCCTGCGCGAGTAGTCGCAATACACCGAGCAGAGCTTGAGCGGCCACGAAGCGCGTGTCCGCCTTCGGCCAGCTACGGTCGTTGTGCAGGGCAGCTTCCTGGCTTGTCCTCAATAGCCTCGCGTCAACGGCAACCGCGAGGCCGTCACCGATCTCGCAGCATGTTGGTCGACTACCCTCAGGTTTCCTTGCCTATGAAGCCTCACGACTGTCTGTCGCGAAGCAGAAGTGGTCTTCGAGCCATTTGGGGGCGAATACACGAACAGGCTGGCTGGCCAGGCTGCAGATTGATCGGTCGACCGCACCCGGCGATGTCGCTTGCTCTTTCGACATAGCGTCCATCACTCCCGGCGCCGACTTCCTGGACATGTCTTCGCGCCGCTAGACCATCGCCGCCAGTTGCGTCATGGTGATAAACCTGACGCCGAAAGTCGCCGCGAGCCAGGCGCGATTGGTGACATCGAATACTGATGCTGCGCCCGAGCTCTTCCCTTCGTCCCCGGTACAGAAGTAGTCAATGCCGTAGCCGATATGCGCGGCGACGCTGTCCCCGTCCGCCCATTCGGCAACGGCGCGGATGACGGCGTTCACCTCATGAACGTCCCTCGCCCGTTTCAGGCTCTCAAACCATGGCTCCTGCGCATTGGCTCGCGTTGCGAACTTGCCGGCGAGCCGCTTTACCTGAACGAACCCGACACCGCGCGCATCGAGCTCGAGCAGCACCAATTGATAGAGGCGCAGGCGCGACTCCAGTGCTGCGTTGTCCGCCTCCGTAGCAAACACTGTGCCGTCAGGATCGTTGATCAGTTGACTGCCAATCCGGGGAGCCTTCAGCAGCCGCAAACCGAGATTGCGCGCTGCCCGGATGCGTGCCTGGACTTCGGGGTGCAGCGGCTTCCTCAATGGGTCCGAAACTGTGCATGTAATGGCGACCACGATGTCCCCGGTCTTCGGATGCTCCTTGATCTGCTCGGAATGCGTCATGGCCGTACTTCCTAGCACGGCGGAGCGGTCAGCCTTCTGGATACCTTCAAGATTGATGATCGTCTCAGAGAAGAAGCCGCTGATCTTTCCGGCGATGATGGCCTGATGGACCTTCAGGTAGTCAGGATGCAGCGGGTCTCTAGCGCAGCGTTCGGGCCGCGCCGCCTTTTCCAGAGCGTTGGTATCGAACGTGACACGCATGGTGCATGTCCTTCCGGATTCATAACAGGACCGCGATGTATTTCGGACTACAAGTGCTCCGGAAGAAGCGACTCCCGCCTGATACCGTCCAGTCCAACACCGGCCTGCTTACGAGCTTCTTAGCGCAGCGAGGCCACCGTTCGTGCTGGGCTGATTCTGCCGCCCGGAGGCTACGCGTTCAAGCCGTAGGTGCCTTGGCGATGCGCCTGATCCACCAGATTGGCGTGCAGGTTCTCGAGCCCCAGTAGATCGTCACCGGCTCGGAGACAAGTGCCGCGTTGTCTCCCTGACTGTCGCTCGCGGTCAGCCTGACCGCCAAGAGGCTAGACCCGCAAGCATCAAGCGGCTTGATCTTTCAGGTGCAGTAGGCGACGCACTAGCTCGTGCATATTCGTGTAGGGCTGCGTGCCGTCCTCAGCCATGTGTCCTGCGGCCACCAATGCTTCGGCTCGCCCGGTGGCGGCATCTAGGCGGTCGGATGTCGCGCCCCAGTGCGAACCTTGGCCCTTGGCGTAGCCAGCAAGGTGCGCGCGAAGTCGATCTATGACCTCGTCGCGGTGGAGTGGTGCGAACACGTCCTCGAAGTGCAGCAGCAGCCACAGCTCGAAACAAGGCACGGACACGATTGCCTCGAAGGGCACATTGACCCGCTCGTCGTTCGTCAACCGCCCGTTCAGCGCGGCGATGCGCTGCAATGCGGCGTGGTAGGTTGGGTGCTCGTCGCGGTCGAAGACCGTAAGCACGCGGTCAAAGCTGCGTGGGTGGATCCCCAGTTCGCGATTGCCCTCGGTAAAAAGACGCTCGGCGTACTCGACGATCCTGAGCGGCGCAGTTCCCCGCCCAGCTGGCTGCACCTGCACATTGGCCGATGGCAGTCGCAGTTCGCGTCGGATCTCCTGCAAGTACAGAGGCTCCGTCTTCTCACCTTCGCAGACGATGAGCAACCGCTCGGCCGGCTGACGCTGTGCCGCGCGCCGCCGCAGTTCGCGTGCGGCTTGCCGGTGCTTGGGTTGACCGTCTTTCCCCATGGGCGGCCTTAATGCTCAGATCGTTACTGGGGAAATGGGAGCTGAGGGTGGCGACGGCGCGACCACCGAGGACGCCGTCTCCGGTAAGGGGGAAAACATCGGCACGGCCCCATAGCGCCCCATCAGGTATCCGCGTTCCCAAGCCTCGTGCTTGCGCGGGCTGAAGTCCGACAGCGGGAAGATCCGCGTGGCCTGTGTCTCGTCCTTTTCGGCGAACCACACCTGGTCGCGCCGGAACAGCGTGTCGTCGAGCAACGAGGTGTCGTGGGTGCTGAAGACCAGCTGGGCACCACGCCGATTCAGCACCGGGTCGTGGAACATGCCGACCAAGCGCCGGACCAGCAAGGTGTGCAGGCTGCGGTCTAGTTCGTCCACCACCAGCACACGCCCATGCTTGAGCACGTCCAGCACCGGCGCAGCCAGGCAAAAGAGGCGTTGCGTTCCTTCGGACTCCTCGTGCAGTTCGAACTTCGCGCTCCCGTTCTCGGTGCGGTGCTCGAAGATCGGGAACATCATCTCCCTCTCTTCTTGTTGAGCTTGCGCGACACCGCCAGGTTGTAGCAAGAACTTCGCTTGAAAGCCCTTTCGGGGAACGGCCGACACTTCCGCAATCGAGATGTCGGCTGTGCCCAAGAAGTCCTTTATTGCCGTCCGCCCCTCTGGAGATCCCAACAGCGCAGTCGTGTGCGAGATGTCGATTGCCCCATCTGCCGGCAGATATACCATGCTCTGCACCAGCCAACGCGCGACAGGGCCGAGCAGCTCGCTGTTGAGTTGGGCCGCGGTGGAGAGGAATAGCGCGTTGGGCCGTGTACTCTCCTGCCAGAGCTTGCGCGGGCCGGTCAGGTAGGCACTGAACTCGTAGGTATAGCGCTCGCCATCGTCATCGAGGTGCCGGCTGAACCACTGTGTAGGCTTCGCGGTGCGCCAGACCATCAGTTGCTCGCTTACGATCCGATCGGCCGTCATGGCAAAGCTGTACTGGTGGCGGATGCCTTCGATCAGGAAGCTAGCCTCGAACTCGGTCGGCTCTCTGGCCGTTGCGGAGTCGAGCCGGAAGGGCTGGACGGAGTAGGTCTGCCCTGGTTGCACGACCGTCGCGGACTCGGCCACCATTGCCCGAAGGTAGTTCAGCGCAAACAACAGCGTGCTCTTGCCGCTGGCATTGGGCCCGTACAACACCGCCGAGCGAACGACCTTGGGCAGCGCCTTCAGCCCGGTCGGCGTCAGGTGCGTCTCAGCCATTTCCTTGTCGGCTGTTGCAGCCACCAAGCTAAGGGACTGCTCGCCCTTGATCGACCGGAAGTTGCGGATGCGGAACTCGAGCAGCATGGTCGACTCCGTATAATATTGCAGCCATTTTTGCATAAAAGCTGCGTTTTTTGAACTTATTTTTTTGCCTTGCCCACCCCTAGCGGGCTGCTACCTAGGGTTCGGTGCAAGGCCACACTGGACAATTCGGCCTACCGTCCAAGTCCATCCCTTGGTACTCCGTGCCGGGAGCTATCACCGGGCGCGCGGGGAGACCCGACTGGCGGCTTTGCGGTTGCGAAATTGGGACGCCGACCGCCTCTTTTGGGTCGAAAACTAGTCGCTTTTGGGCAGATTGGCCTGCAATGTGTCCTTTAAAGGATGCCTTCAAATTTCTATATCTTCCGTGCAGCGACCATCGGTCCGATCGCGCTTCGCCGCGAGTGCCTCGAAGCGCTGCCGCTACCTGACTCGGATCTGAAGCCGGCGCTCGAGGATCTGGAGGGCCGGTACCAAGCGCTGATCGACACCACTTGGTTGAGTTATTGCCCTGTGGGCTCGCCGACAGCCCGCCGCTCGCAGAGTTGCTGACTGTCGGCCGTCGCTCGATCTCGCGTCGAACGCCTGACGCGTTGCACAAGGCATGACTATCCTCCATCGACCCGGAAAAGTTCGTGGCGCTGTTCACGGTGGTGGGCCGTGCAATACCTCCATTAGATGTTCAACCTTGCGCCCGAGCACGATCCTGGCGCGCAATTGCTGACCCCGATTGGGTATCAGAAATTCGACCGGCAATTCGCGATGAACTCGCGTGATCGCGTGCAGCGCGACCTCGGCAGCGATTTCGTCAGCTATCTGGGCGTCCCGTCCGTCGACTCACTGCTGCGTACCCTGTGGCGCGTCACGATCTATGGTGAATTACTGTTTGCGGGTGATCCCGCCGCACGTCAGCTAGTGAATCGCGGAATCGCCGCCATAGGGGGTGGTGCCGCGGGCGCGATGCAGCACCTGTGACCTATAGGCGCCATAAGATCTATAAATTACGGACCATAAATGCCATAAATTAGTGGACTTTTAATGAATAATTGACGAACTATATTTCATTGGATATGATTCCCCCAATTAGTACTTAACTTTGCGAAGGAGTCAGACCATGGAAGCGCAGATCAAGAGTGTCAAGACACTCAAGAAGCCGTCTAATGAAAAGCGGGAAAAGTTCGTTCAGTTGGCCCAGAGCCGCACCGTGAATGCGATCAAGGCTATCCGGGTGATCGGCAAGCTGGGCAACAAGTCCCACTACGAGTACGACGAAAAGGATGTGAAGAAGATCGCGAGCGCGCTTGGCAAGGAGATCGAGGCGCTGAAAGCGCGCATGTCTGACCAAGGTGGCAAGACGGAAGTCGAGTTCTCGCTCTAAGGTCGGCAAACGTGGGTCCACCACCACCATCAACAATCCCAATCATTCGTGTCGCCCACCGGCGTCGCGCCCCAAATCATGCGTGATATCGAACTGCTGCAGGTCCTCCTGGCGTCTGAGACCGAAGATGCCGTGATCAAGGCCCTGGAGGCTCGGGACCTGCTCGAAGAGAAGAACCGAAAGCGCTGGCGCTACCTGGGCAACATGCCGAACAACCAGGCGATCGTGCTCAATCAGCAGAGCACTCCGGCGGCGGCGCTGGTCGAGAAGTTCACGAACGCGCAAGACGCTTTGCTGCTGCGCTACTGCAAAGCTGCCGGCATCGATCCCCGTGGCGCGACCGCGCCTGCAACGATGTCGGACGCAGTCGACAAGTTCCTGGGCGCAAGTGCCGACGCATTCAGTAACCAGGACGACGAGAACAAGGCGCGCACCGCCCGCAACGGGTACGCAGAAGACCATCTCGTGCTCTACGCGACCGGCACAAAATCACGGCCGTCACTGTCGCTCTACGACGCGGGCGAGGGACAGCTGGCGAAGAACTTTCCGACGACGTTCTGCTCGCTGATCTACGGTGACGCGAGCGGCTCGTACAAGGGCGCGATCAACTTCGTTCAAGGCCGCTTCAACATGGGCAGCAGTGGCGTGCTGCCGTTCTGTTCTGAGAAGCACAAGCTGCAGCTGATCGTATCCCGCGTGCCGAAGGATGTGGCGGGCGGCGATACGCACGAGTGGGGGTTCACTTTGCTGTGCTTCTTCCCGTCGGCGCAGAACCCGTCTTGGCACTATCTGTTGGGGGAGGATGGGGAAGTCATGACCGCCGGCGTCGCTCCGCTTGGCCTGCTGCCCCGCGCCGGTGCGAAATCTGGTGAAATTACGCCGCCGCGCGAGCGCAAAGTGCCGTCCGGCACGCTAATCAAGATGTACGACTTCAAGGCGCCGCTGTCGAACATCTGCGGCGAGCTGTACCGCAAGATTGAAGAGTTCCTTCTGCGGCCTCCGTTGCCACTGCGGGTCATCGAGTGCCGCGAAGGATACATAGCCAAGGTAATGCGGAACACGGTGTGGGACCGCATTGCGTCGTGGAAAGACCGCATGGAACCTGGTTTCGAGAACGGCGCCAGCGTGTCGGTGCAGTTGGAGACTGGCGAGATCATTCCGGTCGAGATCTTTGTTTACAAGGCTGTCAAGAAGGACGGCGAGCTACAGGACGACACGGATCGACAGACGGGACTTCGCGCGCTTATCAATGGCCAGTCACACGCAAAGCGCGACACGCAGTTCTTCAAGAATCAGGCGGTCGACAAGGAGCACATCGCCGGTAGCATGCTGGTGCTGCTTGACTGCACGAAGCTCACCCAGTCCTCGCGCAACGCCCTGTTCATGAGCAACCGGGAGACGTTCCGTGACGACCCGCTGCTCCAGGATCTGTTCAAGAAGCTGCAGCGCGAGTTGAGGCAACACGAAGGTCTAACGGAGCTGAACGACAGGCGGTACGCCGAAAAGGTCAAGGACGCGGTCAGTGACGACGATGGTGTCAAAGCGCTCGAGGAACTGCTTGTCAGCGATCCCGATCTTGCGGGCCTGTTCGGCACGATGAAGCCGGGCAAGGCGGGAGCGAAGATCGTTAGCGATGGGCCTGGCGGCGTACTGGACGAGCCGATCAAGCCGTTCAAGGGCGTGCAGTACCCGACCTACTTCAAGCGCAAGGACGGCGCCACGATGGTCGAGGCTGAGGTCGAGCAGGGTGAGCTGTGCCGCGTCTCCTTTCTCACCGACGTGCGCAACGACTACTTCGCGCGCAAGCGGGTCCGGGGGCAGCAATCCTTCACAGGCGACATTGTGCCGACCACGCGGCTGTTTAATGGGCGTTACACGCTGACGTTCGCGCCCGACAAGAAGCTGCCAGTCGGCACGGATCTCAATTGCCAGGTCACTATCACCGATAGCAAGGGCAACGGCCCGTTCAATCTCGATGTGCAGCTAGCTGTTATCGAGCCCGTCAAGAAGAAGCCGCCAAAGCCAAGTCCGCCGACGCCGCCTAAAGCACTTACCGCGCCCAGCCGCCCGAATATCAAGGAAGTCAAGGAAGGCCCCGACGCGCTCCCGCTGACAATCCAGCGGGATACGAAGAGCGAGCGCTTGGAGCTTCTACTGAACGTCGAATCGTCGTACTTGACTCAGGCGAAGCTGCTGCGGGAGCCTGAGGAAGCCGCTGCCGTTGAATTCGTCTTCAAGTACGGCCTGGCGCTGGCCGCGATGGGGTTGATCGACGCCACGAAGAAGACGCCGGAGTGGGAGACTGACCAGGTGGGGTGCCGCGAGCGAATCCAGAAAACGGCAGCCGGCATCGCCCGCGTCATCGTGCCGCTGTGCCTGTCGCTGCCGAGCAAGCTGCCCAAAAAGAAGTCCAAGCTTTCCGCAGTGGCCTAGCGGGCCAACGCCACCAGCTAACCGTAGCATTGTGTCGCGGGCTTCTCACCTTCGGCGGCGGTGGAACAGCACAACTTCCTGGCTGCCGTTTGTAGTGCCGCGCTGATCGGCGTACCAGCGGCGGTTCGGTACGGTGCGCCACAGGCGGCCATCAAGCGTATTGGTGCCGGTCGGCAACAGGCATTCGTCCAGACCCACATCGTCGGCCACTGACAGGTAGCGCGGCAGCTGCATCTTCGGGTCCGCGAATGCCACTACCTGCACAATTGTCGTGTCGTCGTCACACAGTGCTGCAATTGATTGTAGTGATGCCTTGAGGTTCGCGAAGTAGCTGTTCAGCTCCTTCGTGCGCGCGCCCATCGTGTAATACGCTGCTCCATCGCCGTCGAGCTGGTTGGCAATCCAGAAAGGGGCTGGTGTCTCCTTGCGGCCATCAACCTGCCAGCGGTGATACAGCACGTGTACGCCTGGATACGGAGGCGAGGTCACGATCAAGCGCGGCTTGCGGCCGTCAGCGAATGTCGCATCGCTCTCAAGGCCATTCGTCGTGCGGTTCAGGCACATGACGCTTGTGAAGCCGTGCCCCGACATCATGATCGTCTGCCGCAGCTCTCGCGCGCCGGCGATCATCGCGGTCGCATCGGTCACGAGCATGTTGCGAAAGTCGTCGATGCTGGGTAGCTTCTTGCGGCCGTTCAGCGCCCATTGCGACGTGCGTAGCAGCACGCAGCGCGCAAAGTCTTCAAGCCGCTTCGGCTTCAGTCTGCGGGCGGCCGCCAAGACTTGCTCGATCGCCTTCTTCAGGCGCCAATTCGCCACGCTATCGAGGTGCTTGGTGTATCCAGATTCCTCGTATTGGAGGTCGAGCTCGACTGGCTCGCGGATGTTGATTTCTTTCGCAATTCCGCCGCTCCAGCGCTGGAGGCGCGCCAGGTCATCCTCACTGTAAATCGTGGTCTTTACTTTGCTGACGAACGTGGCAAGCGAACTGATATCCGAGCCGACCGCGTCGCGGCCCGCGACCATCGCCTCCACAAGGGTGGTGCCTCCGCCAACGAATGGGTCCAGCACGAGATCGCCAGGTTCGGTGAAGGCATCGATTGCGGCGCGTACCAGCTTCGGTGAAAAGCGTGCCGGGTACCGATAGAATTTATGGGTCAAACCGGCGATCGGCGACGCGTCCTGCGCTGCACTGATCAGCCTGGCCAAGTTCTCCGGCTGGCCCGGGACAAATGGTAGTGCGGCCATAGCAGGTTCTACCCCTTATTTGCTAGCAACGGCCAACGGTCGCTTACGTATTTTTCTGCGGCGTCGCGCACGATCCACGCGACAGACACCTTTTGTTGTTCCGCGATCTGCTCGAGCGTTTGGAAAAGCTCAGGGGGGAAACCGACCGACATGCGCGCCATGCGTTTCGGGGAGGAAGCCTTCGGCTTGCGCTTGTGGGGCATGTTGGTATCGGGTAAAGGCGTTACACCACTTTACACCACTTCGGTGATTTGGCGCGACTAAGTTTCGTTGTCCTGATAAACGCCTCGACCCTCCGGTAAAACTCCTAAAATCCCACCCGGACCAAACGTCAGTTTGTGTGCCGTAAACAGCCGCAACCGCTGCGGTGCGGTAGGTCACAGTGTTAAGGCGAAGTGCGGCAACGAGTTGAAAGCGGCCGGACGCGTCCACCCTCACCAACTGGAAAAACAGACATGTGCCAGCCATCTGTGGCAAGTACCCATTGGAGTATTGCCTGTGCGGTAAAATTTGGCTTTCGTAGCCAACGACCGGAACAGGTCATGAACACGAAGAAACGCCGATTCGTGCAGGAGTTCATCGGGAACTCGAACGAAGCCGTTTCGGCCCGTCGTGCTGGGAACTCCGCCCGTAGCACCATGATCAACGGGCTCCAGCCTGCTGGCGAATGCTGCCGTGCGGGGCCCTTGACTATTATGAGCCAGCCTAGGTTCGCCGAATGTCGGACTTCGGAAACGTGGTGACTACAAAATGACCCCGAAGCAACTGCGCTTCGTCGAGGAATACTCCCTCGACCACAACGGTGCCGGGGCGGCCGTACGGGCAGGTTTCGCACCGAATTCGGCGAGAGTGACGGCGAGTCGCCTGCTAGCCAAAGCTAACGTGGCCGAAGCGGTGGCCGTGAGGGAGTCGGAGGCTGCTAAGTCCATGAACATGACTCGTGCAAGGGTCCTGGAGGCCCTACAGGACGCGTTCGACAAGGCCAGGCAGGCGAGTGACCCAAAGGCGATGGTGGCCGCTGCTAGGGAGATTGCGAAGGTGTGCGGGTTCTACGCGCCGGAGCGACGGAAAGTCGAGGTGACCTCGGCGGGCGCCAGGGCGATGATGGCGAGGCTCGAGGCGATGAGTGACGAGGAGTTACTTGCCGTGATCGGCGCCTCCGGATAAACCTCGAACGATTGATCCATTGCTGGCGACTCCATCCGTGACGCTTCTAGGCAAATGAGACTCATCGTCACCACAGCCTCTGCGGGAGAACTGCGGGAATTGGTTGAGATCGGTCATGCACTGTTCTGCAGGGCAGGGCAACGGGCGCCCTCGGTGTTTAGAGTGAAAACAAGCAGTTAATAGTGCACTGGCGAACTACGAACCAGGGGGTCGTGGGTTCGAATCCTGCCGGGCGCGCCAGTTGCATCAAGGGGCTAGACGAAAGTCTGGCCCCTTTTCATTGGGCGCCTGTGGGGACTTCTGTGGGGACGCTCCCCACATCCACGATCCTCAAGGCCGAAAGGCGTTCCGCGTAGGGCGCCAGGTGCTCGGCGGACAGGTGCGCGTAGCGCCTGACCATCTCCGAACACTCCCAGCCCCCCATTTCCTGCAGCACATGCAGCGGCGTGCCGTTCTGGACGTGCCAGCTGGCCCAGGTATGCCGAAGGTCGTGCCAGCGGAAATCGTCGATTCCCGCCCGTCCTAGGGCCAGGCGCCATGCCTTCGTGTTGACCTGGGTGATCCGGCTACCCCGGTAAGCGAACACGTAGACAGGGTGCTTCCCAAGCTGCTTCCTCACGATCACCACGGCTTCCGCGTTGAGAGGCACCGGGATGGCGCGCCTCGCCTTCGCTTGGTCGGGGTGAATCCAGGCAACCCGCCGTACCACATCGACCTGCGACCACTGCAACCCGGTCACGTTGGCGCGGCGAAGGCCCGTTGCCAGGCTGAACGCCGCCATCGCAGCCAGATGCGACGGCAGGTTTGTAAGGAGGCGGTCTGCCTCCTCACGCGTCAGCCAGCGTATCCGGCGGGTCGGCTCCGGTAGCAGCCGAACCTTCGGGATGCGATCCACCCATTCCCAATCGTCGCGGCACTTGCGAAGAATGGCGCGGACCACCTCCAACATGCGATTGACCGTGGCATTGGTCACGTCCTCGTTCAGCTTGGCATCCGTGAGGCGGTCGACCAAGTCGCGGTCGATCTGATCCAGGCACTTGCCCCCGAGGAACCGGTCGCACCACCGCAGATGCATTCGGTCGGTGTCGATGGTCGCCTTGTGAGCGCGTTCCTTGAGCCACTTCACGACGGCCTCGTTCCAGGTGCGCCTGGGCTTCTCCCCCAACCGGTACACCCGCCACAGCTCTACCTTTCGGTGATCGTGGAATTCCTGCGCGAGGACTTTGTCGTCAGTCCCAGTAGATTCTCGTATTCGCCGCCCATCGGGGCTGACGAACTCGAGCCACCAGGTACCACCGCGCTTGTAGAGTGACATTGCGATGCCTCCTTTCTCGGAGTCACTCGCAGCGCTTGCCTGGCATCAGAGTACCGGCAGCGGATATAGGCGACAAGATCGTCCCGGAGGAAAACCCAGCGGCGCCCGATCTTGGCGCCTGGAACGGCCCCGGCTTTCGCACGGCGGCGCAATTCCTCGGGGTGGAGAAGCAGGAGGCGGGCGGCGGCTTCAAGGTCAAGGCTCTCCATGCCGGGCCTCGTAAAGCACTTCCCCCTTGGGCAATCCTGCCAGCGGGCGCTTGAGTCGATCGGGCACGCCGCCACGCAATGTCATGGCGACGATGTCGTGAGGATCCAGCCCCTGCATGACCATTGCATTGATGGTCTTGCCGTAGGACTTCGATAGGCACTCGATCAAGTGACCCAGTGAAGCCTGCAGGGCCTTGCGCTGGGTGCGGATGGCAGTGCGTTCCTCGGAAACGAAAGACAAGGCAGGGAATGCGCCGGCCAGGTATCGCGCCGGCTCGCAGAGAACGTCGGCGGGAATGACCCGATCCCGATTGTGGAACTCGACCTCCCACCGAACCCACGGCGACGAGGTATCCCCGAGTTGCTTCCCCTTCTCGTAGACGCGAAGCAACTTGCCGTGGCCGCGCTTGCCGACGTAGAAGGTGCGACCGTGACCCGATACCAGCTTCCAATCGCCCTGGCATGAGCAGATTGGATTTCGTCCACCCGACTTGAACATGCCCGCGTCGTACATGGCCACCGCATCATCGACGTTTCGGCGACCGTCATAGTCATCGTGCGCGAGATCAACGCGGGTAATTCGCGCCTGAACAATGTCGAGAATCGCCGTCATCGGTTCCCACGCGCTGACGCGATTGCAGAGCGCAGCACTAAGCGACAGGTAAACACGCTTGCGTTGAGATTCGCCACCCCAGGCGATCTTTCCCACGTGCACTGGGTCTCCGGCACGCGGAATTACTAGAGGCGCAGAGTGGAGGAAGCCCGCCGTCCCTTTCTCTGCGGGGCCGACTTCTAGGTCGCTGACTTGGAGGTAGACGGAGGGGTTGTGTGCCCAGTCCATCGGATGCGCTACCGCTCCTTCGTGCACGGTGAAGGAGAGCCAGTCGACTATGGCTGGCGCGTGAACGGGGGTACTTTCCCCCCGTATTACTCCACGGGGGGACTCCACCAGTTGCCCCGGCGCCCTGCGGCCGCTATCGCGGCTCGCACTGCCGCTCGGGGCTACGACTTCATCTTGCGGGTGAGGGACATGGGCGGGCGCGTGCCCGCGATCAGGCTTCGACATAGACGACTCCACCAATAGGCAGCGTTGATGAAGTCACAAGACAGTGCGTAACCTATCACTGTCAGTTGCCCGTACCGCCGATGTACGCTACCGGCGATACCCCTGGCCGCGCCATGGTGCCCTCAGTGTTGCATCGAGGGGAGACGCTGTTCGGGCTATATGTCGAAGGTGCCTTGTGACAGACAGCCCCAATTTTTCACATCCGCTATCATTTGGTCAATAGGGGTGAAAGGCTTGGCGAGACGCGGAATGGTTTGGTGCTGAGATTGCCAAGCGGCGAAATCTTGGGGGTGTACGCAATGTTAAGAGTTCCGACGAACACCGCGTCCGAGCGTGACCCCCTCTACGCGCGATTTCGCAGCATTCATCTACGCGAAATTGAGAGCTACATTGGGGTGCAGTCGGAAACTCTGCAACTTGATTTTAAGCGCGCTCAAGGCCCAGAACCATCGAAGAACGACAAGGAGAATTTGGCGATCGCCATGTCGGGCTTTGCCAACTCGATAGGTGGCCTGATTGTTTGGGGCGTTGACTGCCGGAAAGTAGACGGGGTTGATCAGGCCTGTGGCCTCTTCCCAATTCCCAAAGTTCGCGCATTCGTCTCGCGACTTCGCGACCTCTCTGAATCTGCGGTAATGCCGCGCCTTGATCGAGTAGAGCACCGCTCCATCTCGCAAATTGATGGAGCAGGCTTCGCTGTCACATACGTCCCGGAGAGTGACAGCGGTCCTCATATGGCAAAGTTTGGCGACGATCATTACTACAAGCGATCTGGGACGTCGTTCCGGAAGATGGAGCATTTCGACATAGCAGATATGTTCGGAAAGCGACGAAGCGCGCACCTAGATCTGGTCTATCACGTAGATCGGAATGCAATGCCGCAAATAGTGATTGGACTTAGAAATACCGGCAGAGGAAGTGCACGCGGTCCTTACCTTTCGTTGAACTTGCGTCGCGGTCCATTCATGTGGGACCAATTTGGGCTGAATGGTAACGGCGTGGAAGGTATGAAACGGATGCTAAGTCCGACACGCGACTATTCACTTACATACGGTGAAGGCAGCGACTTCCTAATTCACCCGGGAAGAACGCTTGACGTGATGCGCTATCGGCTGAGTTCTCAACGCCCCATTCCACCAGACCGTGATGTCGAGATCGACTACGAGTACTGCGCAGATGAGGTTCTTCTAAAACGAGGCACGCTTTTGGTTCCCCTCGCCGAGGTTCAATTGTCCTAGCAAAGCACAGCGGCGCACCGTGTTCTTGAACGCGAAATGTCCGATCTCACGCTTCATGCAATTTAGTCTTGTCCTGAATGTCTTTCGACAAGGAGGCGCAATGAAGGTGGCAGCGATAGCTATTGCACTTGGACTCGCGGTCTCCGTCGTTGGTTGCGCGAGTACTTCGGAGAGAAGAGTCGCACGCCTAAATGAAGGGGTCGCCAAATATAGGGCAGGGGACTGCGCCGGGGCCTACAAGGAGTGGCTACCGCTTGCGCAAGCAGGCTATTCCGTAGCCCAGAACAACATTGGTTCCCTTTTCAGAGCGGGATGCCCAGCGGCAAATGTTTCAAGGGACTATGCACTTGCTATGAAGTACTACTCATTGTCCGCAAAGCAGGGCTATATCACCGCCCACCACAACATTGGTTCGCTATATGAGTATGGTCTTGGCGTGCCGGTAGATCGCAATACTGCAATCGCTCAATACACTTATTCCGCAAGGTGGGGAACGACGGAGTCAATTGACGCTCTTCGAAGGCTGGGTGCCTCAGTGCCGGACGCAGACCTCTTGGCTGCCGCAAGAGCGCAGGCGAACCAGCGGGCTGCATCCTCTTCAGGCACAGACCTCGCGATTGAATTGCTTGGTGCAGCATTGGAAGGCGCAGCTGCCGGATTAGAAGACGCGAACAATCGACCCTACTCGACCTATTCACCGCCCGCCAACTCTGGATCCACTTCTCGATCCGCACAGCCGAATGTACCTGCTCCCTCAAAAATTTACGCGCCGCCCGCGTGTAGCTCTGACTTCGAGTGCGGTTATGGGAAGAAGTGCGCCAAGCCAATGTATCAATCAACGGGCACGTGCCTTCAAGTCGTGAACGAACATGGGGTTCCTGGATCGCAGCTTTCGCCGCCTGGTGGCGAAGGGGTGCGCACGACTCCGAGCTGCAGATACAACACTGATTGCCCAATCGGTTTCCGCTGCGACGACAAATTGAAAGCATGCGTCCGATGAGTTGTAGTGGTGTTTTCGAGGCTTTGAAAACTTGCTCAGTCGGTCACGCATTAGATGCGCCAGACGGAAGTCATTGTTGGCAACTTGTAACGCTGATTTGCCGGGTTATTGCTCGCAAGTAGTGTGCGAATTGTTTAGTTTTTACCTTTGGAATCAGGTTTGAATATGTGGGTTCTGAATGGATTAGATTGGGTTGGCAAGCGCTGCAAGTAACTGATAAACAATGAAAAATGCCTAGATCATTTGGCCCCTACGAACCAGGGGGTCGTGGGTTCGAATCCTGCCGGGCGCGCCAGATGTGCGAAGGGGCCAGTCGAGAGACTGGCCCCTTTTCATTGGGCGATTCCAGCCGGGGTTGTGCGAGCTGCCACACAGACACGCCCGGCCCCCGCGCCTATCGTTTCGAGGGCGCCGTTCGCCTGATCCGGACCACGGGATTGCGCGACGAGCCCGACCCTGCCCGCGTACTTTCACCAAAGATGCTCGCCATGCCATCGCCTCCTGCCGACGCCGCCCAGTCCTCCCGCGTGCTGCACTTGCTGGACGCGGCGCTCGACCAGAGCCAGGACGTCAAGGCCGAAGTGGAGGCGTGCGCCGAGGACCTGGGATTGGCGAACGAACGGGCGGAAGCGCGGATCGCCGACGGGGCGACCACGCTGCCCGCCGAACAGGCGCTGCGCAGCGGCCAGGCCGTCGAGCAGCGTGTCCAGGGTTGTGCGGACGACCTGCAGCAGGTGACCCGCAACCTGGCCCAAGGGGTGGCCGAGGTCGAGGCGGTGGAGAGGGACCTGAGCCGGTCGCGCATCGCGCTGGCGGAGTCGCAGGCTGCGCTGGCCGTGTCCCGCGACGCCGAACGCGTGGCAGGCCAGCTGGCCATGCACGACCAGAAGACGGGCCTGCCCAACCGCACGCTGTTCGACGACCGCCTGGCGCAGGCCCTGGCCGGCGCCGGGCGCCATGGGCGGGTGCTCGCGGTGATGTTCCTGGACCTCGACCGGTTCAGTCTCGTCAACGACAACAATGGCCATGCCGCGGGAGACGCCGTGCTGAAGGTCGTGGCGCAACGCCTGATGCGCCATGCACGCGACGAGGACACCGTCTGCCGCAACGGCGGGGATGAGTTCCTGTACCTGCTGATCAATCCGTCGAGTCGCCAGGCCGTCGTGCGCATCGCGACCCTGGTCCGGGAGGCGATCGAGTCCCCCATCGAAGTGGGTGCCCTGAGGTTCGCCATCTCGCCGAGCATCGGCATCGCGCTCTACCCCGACCACGGCACGAGCGGGGAGACGCTCATCGCCCATGCCGACGCCGCGATGTACCGGGCGAAGGAACTGCGCAGCCACTGCGAGTTCTTCGAGCCGCCTCCGGCTTAGGGCGCCGCCTACGCGCAGACGTCGCCGCCCGAGGGGGCAGCGCGCGGCAGAAGCGAATCCGCGAATCCGTGGTTCACGTCCCGGTGCGCCATCTCGTCGGCGCGCACCGCCAGCACCACCTCGCGCAGCCTCGCCGACTCGTCCAGCTTCCAGTAGTCCTTCGCGATCCGGGGCGCGGCGACGTTCGCGATGCGGCCGCTATCGATCTCCTCCAGGAAGCGGGTGTAGCTCACGACGGCCTCCTCCTCGAAATAGCCGACCATGCGGTGCGCGGTGCGCGGCGAGAGGAGGTACAGCAGGAAGAACAGGTTGTAGAACACGCCTTGCGCGAGCAGCACGAGGGCGCGCTCGAAACGCGTGGGACGGGCGATCTCGATGAAGGTCATGAGGTGCATGCGCTCGTTGGCGGCCTCGTCGAGGAGCGTCTGGATCCAGCCGTTCTCGTCCCGCATGCGGCGCAGCGCCTTGAGGTGCTGGAGCGTCGCCCCGACCATGCCGGGGACCGCGGCGACCGTCTCGATCACCACGGCGCGGTGGCCGTAGCGGCGGGCGAAGAAAGTGTCGGCGGTCCAGCGCAGCAGGCGGGTGAGGGCGAGAGCGACGCGGTCGCCCATGTCGCGGGGGGCGTGGTGGAGGGCGGTTCGGGGTCCGGCGAGGGGGCTCATGGTGGGTTGCCTCGTTTTAAAGATGTACACGCGGCACATCTTATCAACGGTTTCCATAAGATGTAAAGTGGGTACATCTTAAGGGGACGCCCCGCCATGAGGCTCACGCAACACACCGACTACGCCATCCGGGTCCTGCTGTACGCCGCCACCCTCTGGCCGGGCGGGCGGCTGGCGTCGATCCAGGACATCGCGCGGGACTACGGCATCTCGAAGAACCACCTCATGAAGGTGGTTCACCGCCTCGCGCAGCGGGGGTTCCTGTCGACGCGGCGCGGGCGTCACGGCGGCCTCGCGCTCGCCGCGGACCCGGCCCGGACGCGACTGGGAGACGTGGTGCGTGCCGTGGAAGATGACGTGGCGATCGTGGAATGCCTCGACGGGCCCTCGGATTGCCCGCTGGCCGGCGCGTGCCATGCGGCCGCGGCCCTCGAACGGGCGCGTTCCGCCTTCTTCGCGGAGCTGGACAGGACGACCCTGGCCGACCTGGTGCCCGGGCACGCCGCGAGTTCGCGCCAGGTCATCGCCTTTCCCGCCAGCTTGAGGTCCCGCCAAGGTCGGTGATGAACCAAGGCCGGCGAGTGTCGCTTGCCGGCCCGCACGCGCGAAGGGTCAGGCCGTGTGCCGCGTGTGGTGGAACGTGTAGGTCCCGAGCAGGCGCTCGCCCGTGCCGTCCACCGCGACCAGTCGAACGCACGCCCGGTGCGAAGGCATCTCGCGCAGCGTCGCTGTCCGCGGAACCAGGACCACCGTGCCGCGCGCGGCGTCGAACGGGACGTCGCGATACGCCTGCGACTCGCCCGGCACCTCGAAGATCGCATCGACGCGCGAGACGTTCCCGAGCGGCACTTCGAGGTGCGCGACGACGAACCGGTCGTCGGGGAGCAGGGTGCAGTTCACGCTGCCGTTGTGCGCGACGCGGTACACGCGCATCCGGGTTCCCTGCTCGTCCAGCCTGCGCACGAAGTCCTCGGTGACGAAGGCGTGCAGCGCCCCCCGCGCGAAGGCCTCGCGGATTCCGCCGGCCAGCGCCGCCACGACGTCCAATTCGCCGCCGCACCGGTCGCAGCCGAGGAGATGCTCGTCGAGGACCCATTCGTCAGCGCCATCCAGCTCGCCCAGCCAGTAGCGCACCAGCGTGTCGAAGTCGGCGTGCCCTCGCGTCGTCATGCGGCGCCTGCCCCGGCCGTGACGCAATCGCGAAGGCGTTCGAGCGCGCGATGCCGGATCACGCGCACGTTGCCCGCGCTGAGGCCGAGCTGGCCCGCCACCTCGCCCGCGTCGCGGTCCTCGTGGAACGTCATGACGAGCACGGCGCGCTCGCGTTCGGACAGCTTCTCCAGGCAGATCCCGACGCGCTCGTGGTCGACGCGCGGCGCGGGCGCGATGTCCGCGAAGGGCAGGTCCTCGCCGTACGCTTCCAGCAGCCGCTCGCGCCGCAGGCTCCCGCGGCGCAGGTCGAGCACGACCAGCCGGCAGGTGCCGAACACGAACGAGACGACCTGCGCCGTATCGCGCAGGGCGCCGGTCCGCAGCTTCTCGAGCACCTTCATCAGGACATGCTGCATGAGGTCCGCCGCCTCGTCGGCATCCCGGAGATGACGCAGCCCGTACCGCCTCACGCGCGGCGCGAGCAGGCGGCAGAATTCGGCCTCCGCCTCCCGGTCCACGCGCGGGGCCGCCGACGCGATGCGCCAGGCGAGCCGGGCTTCGGGCCGGGAAGGATCGTTCGCCGCTTCGTCCATGCGGCGGATGATAGCGCCGCGATGTCCGCCCATGAGGATGTGTAACGCGGAGGCGCGTCGTTACACCTCCTGCACACCCCCCACGAAAGGAGCCCCATGGTCACGAACCCGCAGTCCGGCACCAACCTCCACGAGATCGCCTCCGGGATCTACCGCATCAACACCCCCGTGGCGATACCCGGCGGCACCCCGTTCAACTTCAACCAGTACCTCGTGCTCGACGACGAGCCGCTGCTCTTCCACACCGGCCCGAGGGGGATGTTCCCGCTGGTGAGCGAGGCGATCGGCCGCGTGATGCCCCTCGAGCGGCTGCGCTACGTGGGCCTCTCGCACTTCGAGGCGGACGAATGCGGCGCGATGAACGCGTTCCTCGCCGCGGCGCCGGATGCCGTCCCGGTGTGCGGCCAGGTCGCGGCGATGGTGTCGGTGAACGACTTCGCCGACCGGCCGGCCCGGGCGCTGGCCGACGGCGAGTCGCTGCGCCTCGGGCGGCACGAGGTGCGCTGGATGGACGCCCCGCACGTGCCGCACGGCTGGGAATGCGGGTTCCTGATGGAGACCACGACCGCGACCCTCCTGTGCGGCGATCTCTTCACGCAGGGCGGCAGCGGCGAGGTTCCCCTCACCGAGGGCGACATCCTGGGGCCGAGCGAGGCGTTCCGGCGCCAGATGGACTACTACGCGCATTCTCCCGCCACGGCCCGGACCCTCGAGCGCCTGGCCCGCGAGCAGCCGGCGACGCTCGCCTGCATGCACGGCAGCGCCTGGCGCGGCGACGGGGCGTCCCTGCTGCGCGAACTCGCCGCGTCGCTGGCCGGACGGGTCGCGGTCGCGGCCTAGGGAAGATCGCCGCGAGGCAAGGGCCGGTCGGCGGGCCGGCTCCCTGTCACTTCGCCGCCTCCATGCGGCCCGCGAGCGCGCCCCAGTCGAGCCTTCGCGTCGCCACCATCCCCGCCGCCAGCATGCCGAACACGAGCACCGATCCGGCGAGCAGCGCGTGGTCCTCGCTGCGCAGCAAGGCGTACAGCGCGCCGTAGAGCACCCCGAGCCATCCGGGCACCGCCATCGCACGCGCGAGCGTGCCGAGCGGATGGCGCAGGTAAAGGGTGATAAGCAGCCCGCACGCGCCGGAAGCCGCGCCGTAGGCGAGCCCGAACGCGACGTGCTCCGCGAGCGCGATGAGCAGCAGGAAGAAGACCGCGAGGGCGCTGCCCACCAGCGCGTACTGCACCGGGTGCAGGCGGATGCCGGCCGTCACCTCGGCCAGCGCGAGGCCGGCGAAGGTGAACAGCACGAAGAGGAACCCGTACTCCGTCGCGCGGTACGAGAGGCTGTAGACGTTCACCGGGTCCGCGAGCGAGAACCCCGTCGCCTTGTCCCAGCGCAGCGGCAGTCCCGCTTCGTGGCGCGGCTGCCACGCGGCCTGCCCGCCCGTCGCGAAGTGCGTCGTCGTCCACGTGGCCTCGAAGCCTGCCGGTCCCACCTGGCGCCCGTCCGGCGAGAACGCGCCGGTGAAAGACGGATGGGGCCAGTCGGAGACGAGGCGGATCTTCGTGGCATCGCCGACCGGGCCGAGCAGCAGTTGCTTCGTGCCGATGAGTTCCAGCGAGAACCGGTAGTCGATGGGGCCGGTCCGCGCGGTCGCGCCGTAGTCGCCGAGCGGCGCCTCGAGCGAGAAGCCCGATTCCCGGTCGCCGCCGCCGGAGGCGAAGGCGAGGGTGCCCGCGCCCCAGGCGAGCGGCGAGACGGCCTTGATGCCGCGCGCATCGCCCGTGGCCACCACGACCGAGGCCTCCTTCCAGCGCCGCGAGACGGCGCCGTCCTGCGTGGGCGGCTGCGGCCAGTCGAACTGTCCGGAAAAGGCGAGCGTCGCGCGGTACAGGAGGATCGGGTAGATGCCGCGATGGCGGCTTTCCACCGGCACCTTCGCCGCGATCTCGAGCGTGCGCGGCGGCACGTAGAGCGTCGGGCAGGCGCGGGTCTTCGGCTCGGCGACGGTGTCCTCGCGCCCGGCGCGCTTCACCACGCGCTCCTCGACGACGGTCTCTTCGCAGGCGAGCGCTAGCAGGGGACCGACCACCGTCTGCGCCCCGCTCGTCTCGCGCGCGAACTCGGTCTCGACGCCGATCGCGCGCTGCCGGCGCTCGTTGACCTTGCCCGTGACGAGCGTGAGCGGGAAGAGAATCGCCGCGGCCACGGCGGCGATCGCGGCGGCGCGCAGGAGGAGGGGGAATTTCATGGGAGTCGCGGTCCGTCCGGTGAAGGGAGCGGACAGGCTAGCGGCGGAACATGGCGGCCCGCGGGCCAAGGAATGGCGTCGTGCGGGCAGGGGCGTGCAAGTGCCTGATGAGCCGGGATTTACGCCTTCCGGACCCGGTTCCTGCCCACCGGGCGGCGCGCCAGCGAATCCTGCCGGGCTCGCCGGACGTATCAGGGGAACCCCGGAAGGAACCGGCCCCGGATATCTTTGCCCTTTCCTTGATCCACGATCCGGCGAACGGTTCGCCGCTGGCGCACACTAACGTCCATCACCACCCGAAGATCGGGAGTCCGACATGAAGAAGATCATCGCTGCGCTCGTTGTCCTGTTGGCGGCCGCGTCCCTCGCGGTGCCGTCGGATGCGCTCGCCCAGCACCGGGGCGGCGGAGGCGGAGGCGGCGGTGGCGCTTCCCGAGGCGGTGGGGGCGGTTATTCGGGCGGAGGCGCCTCCCGCGGCGGCGGCAGCTATTCCGGCGGCGGCTATTCGGGCGCCCGCCATTCCGGCGGGTCCTACGGCCATTCCGGCGGGCATTACCACGGCGGCCACTACGGCGGCCATTACGGCGGCCGGTACGGCGGTTACTACGGCGGTTACTACGGTGGCGCCTATTGGGGCTGGCCTTGGTACGCCGCGTGGCCGGGCTACTACTGGGGCGCCTACGGATATCCGTACTACGGCTATTACGGCTCGTACGCGTCCTACCCCGCCTACGAGGCGCCGCCCACCGTCTACGTGGAGCCGGCCGCGAGCGGCGGCATATCGCCCGCGCCGGAGGCCGCGCCCCGGGTGCTCTGGTACTACTGCAACGAGCCCGCGGGCTACTACCCGTACGTGCAGGAGTGCAACTCGCCGTGGGTGAAGGTGGTGCCGCCCGCGCCTTCGACGTCGGCCCAGGCGCCGAAGTGAGGTCGCCATGAAGACCCTTCATCCCCTGCTCGTTCGCGTGCCCCTGGCCGCGGGCGCCCTGCTGCTCGGCGCGTGCACCGTGATGCCGGTGGGGCCCTCGGTGATGGCGCTTCCCGGCTCGCGCATGAGCGTCGAGCAATACCAGGCCGACACCGCCGATTGCCAGCAGTACGCGAACGCCGTGGTGTCGAGCGCGAGCGGCGGCGTGGCCGCCAACGCGGACAACCGTGCCGCGGCCTCCGCGGTGAGCGGCGCGGCCGTGGGCGCCGCCGCGGGCGCGATCATCGGCGCGGCCTCCGGCCAGGCCGGGCAGGGCGCGGCCATCGGCGCGGGCACGGGCCTGCTCTTCGGCGGGCCCGCGGGCAGCGCGTACCCGTCCCTGTCGTCGTACGAGCTGCAGCGCGGCTACGACAGCGCGTACCTCCAGTGCATGTACGGGCGCGGCCACAAGGTGCCGGCGCCGCGCGGCTACTCGACCGCGTCGCGCGCGCCCTCGGCGTATCCGAACGACGCGCCTTCGCGCTATCCGCCGCCCAACCAGCCGCCGCCGTCGCGCTCGAGCATCGTCGCGCCGACCACGCCCATCTACGCGCAGCCGCCGGCCCCGCCGCCTTCCGGAACGCCGCCCGCGAAGTATCCCGCACCGCCCGGCGTGCCTTCGACGAGCTATCCGCCGCCGGACGCGCCGCCGCCGGCCAGCCCGCCGCCGCGCAACTGACATAATCGGGGTTTCGCCCGAACAGGAGCCGTCCCGTGTCTCTCGCCAAGCGCTTCGCCGCCTTCCTCCTCCTCGCACTGGGTCTCGCCGGCTGCGCCACCTACGAGGCGGTCCCCGTCGACCCGATGCAGGCGCCCTGGCAGTCCGCGATCGGCGCCATCGGCGACGCGGGCCTCACGCTCGTCACGGCCGACCAGGCGACGGGCACCATCCGCGGCACGCGCGGCACCGTCGAGGGGATCATCGCGGTGCGCATGCGCGGCGACGGGCGCGTCGGCGTCGAGATCACCGCGCGCGATCCCGAGAAGAAGGACCCCACGCTCGTGCAGCGTCTCACCGACGCCTACAACCGGCGGATGGGCCGCTAGCGCGCGCGCGGCGGGGGCGTTCGCGGCAGGGTGCTCACGACCGCGAACGTGAGGGCCGAGATGGCCACCATGACCCCGAGCAGGGTCGTGAACCCCGCCTGCTTCACCACCGGACCGATGAGCCACACGGCGAGCGAGCTCGCGCCCAGCGACACGGTGAGGCGCATGCCCGCCACGCGCGAGCGCATCGTGTCGTCCACGAAGCGCACGATCATCGCGTCGGTGAACGGGATGGCGCCGAAGATCGCGGCCATGAACAGGAACTGGATCGCGTAGAAGGCCCAGCCGTCCACGGCCATCGCGAGCAGCAGGAACGCGCCCTGCATCGCGATGATGGCGAGGTACAGCCGCTTGAGCGACATCCGGTCGAGCAGGTTGCCGACGACGAGCTGCGTGAGCGAGGCCGCGGCGTAGACGAAGGCGAGCAGCAGCCCGATGCGCGCCGGGTCCTGCGAGATGTCGCGGAAGCGGTCCATCAGCAGCTCGTAGTTGGCGTTCGTCGAGAAGTTGAAGTTGAGGCTGCCGCTCGTCGCGGCGAGCGTCATCACGAAGAGCAGCTTCGCGATCGACACGCCCTCGATGGGCGCGCCCGCGGATTTCTTCTTCGCCGGCGGCGCGCTCTCGCGCGGGGCGACGAGGACGAACGCGATGCCGCAGGCGAGGCTCACGAGGCCGGGAATCACGAACGCCGCGCGCCATCCCGCGTACTTCACCAGGTAGCCCGTCACCACGGCGGCCAGGGCGAGCCCGAGGTTCCCCGCGAGGCCGTTCACGCCGATGGTCCAGCCCGGGCGCGGCGCGCCCTGCACCAGCATCGGGATGCCGACCGGGTGGTAGATGGACGCGAAGGCCCCCAGGAGCGCGAGCGCGAGGGCGATCTGCAGGGGCGAGGTCGAGGCGCTCACGATGAGGGCCGCGGCGCCCATCCCGAAGAAGAACACGACGATCATCGGGCGCCGGCCCCAGTGGTCGCCCAGCTTGCCCGAGGGCAGCGACCCCAGCCCGAAGAAGAAGAAGGCGGCCACGCCGTAGGGCATGAGGTCCTCCCAGCGCGCGAGGCCGAATTCCGTGGCGATGCTCGTCACCGCGGTCGCGAAGATGAGCAGGAACATGTGGTCGAGCGCGTGGCCCAGGTTGAGCAGGACCTGCGTGGGGCGATTGTTCATGCCCGGATGATCGACTAGGATGCCGTGGCTGTCTTGTTCGATATCGCAAGAAATGGTGCCGAAACCGCCAACCGCGCCCCGCGACCCCGGAACGAACCGCGACGCCCGCGCGGCCAACCGCGTGCCGCGCGCGGTGGCGGCCCTCGCACGCTCCGACCCGGCGGGCCACGAGATCGCGCCGCACCACCATGCGCGCGAGCAGCTCATCTACGCGATCCGGGGCGTCATGACGATCCGCGTGCGCGGCTCCCTCTGGACGATCCCGGCGAGCCACGCGCTCTGGATGCCGGCGCGCGTGCCGCACGCGATCCGCATGGACACCGCCGTCGAGATGCGCACGCTCTACTTCCGCCCCGGCGCGGTGAAGGGCATGCCGCGCGAGTGCCGCGTGCTCGCGGTGACGCCCCTGCTGCGCGAGCTGATCCTGCGCGCGCTCGCCATCCGGCCGCGCTACGACGAGAAGGGCGCGGACGGACGCCTGATGCAGCTCATCACGGACGAGGTGGCCCTGCTGCCGCAACGGCCCCTGTCGCTGCGCCTGCCCGCGGACAAGCGGCTCGCCCGCCTGTGCGACCACCTGCTCGCGAGCCTGGACAGCCGCGAGACGATCGCCGCGCTGGGGCACCGGGTGGGGCTTTCGGAGCGCAGCGTGATCCGGCTCTTTCCGCTCGAGACGGGGGTGAGCCTTAACCGCTGGCGGCAGCAGGCGCGGCTGCTGCGCGCGTTCGCGCTGATGGCGCAGGGGCACAGCGTGACCCGCGTCGCGCTGGAACTCGGCTACGGCAGCCCGGCCTCCTTCGGCAAGATGTTCCGCAAGCTCGCCGGCCGCTCGCCGCGGGACGCGCTTCGCGATCCGCGCCGGGAAATCACCTGAGGCTGCCCCGGCCCGCTCGCGGTTCCTCGCCCGGGCTAGAGGCCCGCGAGCGCCCGCTCGAGTCGCGCGTCCGCGTCCTTCGCGAGCTCCACGAGCTTCGCATCGCCCAGCATGCGCATCATCGCCGAGGGCGCCGCCAGTTCGACGGAGATGCGGCCGGGCGCCACCTCGCGCACCACGGCGTTGCAGGGCAGGAGGCTCGCGACGTCCGGGTTGGCCGAGTACGCCTCGTAGGCGAGGCCGGGATTGCACGCGCCCAGGATCACCGTGGGGACGATGTCCTTGCCGGTCTTGTCCTTAATCTTCGCGTGCAGGTCGATGCGGGTGAGGACGCCGAAGCCCTGGGCGCCCAGCGCCCGGGTGATGGCGTCGATGGCGCCGTCGACGGTGCCGGAAATCTCGCGCTTGAAGTTGATGCCGCTCATGGGAAGGTGCCTCGGAAGTGTATGCCCCCCAGAGTATATCAGGACGACACCCGCCGAGGCCGATGCCGTCGCGATTGCGGGCGGGCTCGGGCCGCGCCTAAGATGGCGCTCCCCTCGAGAGGAATCCCCATGACGACCACCGTCCTGCGCCGCATCGCCGCCGCATTCGCCGCCGGCGCCCTCGCGCTCCTGGCCGCGGGCTGCGCCCACCACGACCCGATGCATCACCCGGAATCGGCCCGGATCGTGACGGAGGAGTTCATGATCCCGGCCGCCGATCCCGGCCTGCAGCTCTACGTGCGCAACAAGCGCCGCGACGACCTCGCGACCTTCACGCCGGGCAACATCGTGCTCTTCGTGCACGGCGCGACCTATCCCGCGGAGACCGCCTTCGACCTCGCGCTCGAGGGCGAATCGTGGATGGACTACATCGCCAAGCGGGGCTACGACGTGTACCTCGTCGACGTGCGCGGCTACGGCAAGTCCTCGCGCCCGGCGCAGATGGACCGTCCGGCGGCGGATCACCCGCCGATCGTGAACACCGACACCGCGGCGCGCGACTACGGCGCGGCGGTGGACTTCATCCTGAAGCGCCGTGGCGTGCCCAAGCTCACGGTGCTCGGCTGGTCCTGGGGCACCGCCATCACCGCGCTCTACACCTCGCGCACCAACGAGAAGGTGAACCGCCTCGTGCTCTACGCGCCGGTGTGGCTGCGGCAGACGAAATCGCTCACGGACACGGGCGGCGCGCTGGGCGCCTATCGCACCGTCACGATCGACGCGGCCAGGAAGCGCAAGGGCGCCGGCATCCCGGAAGGCAAGAACCCGATGCCCGACGCGTGGTTCGACGCGTGGGCCGACGCCACGTTCGCCTCGGACCCGGTCGGCGCGAAGGCGAACCCGAAGTACGTGCGCGCGCCCAACGGCGTGGTGCAGGACGGGCGTGACCACTGGTCCGCGGGCAAGCCGCTCTACGACCCCGCGGACATCCGGGTGCCGACGATGCTCGTCCTCGCCGAGTGGGATGCGGACACGCCGCTCTACATGGCGCAGTCGCTCTTCCCGAAGCTGGTGAACGCCGAGCCCAAGCGCCTCGTCGTGATCGGCCAGGGCACGCATTCCGTGCTCATGGAGAAGAACCGCAAGCAGCTCTTCGCCGAGGTGCAGCTCTTCCTGGACGAGGGGCGGCGCTAGGCGGGAGGGCCGCCGGTCAGTCGAACGCGTAGCGAAGCTGCGCCCGGACGCTCGCGAGCGAATCGCGCTCCTTCGAGGTGGAAGGTGGCCGGATCACCTCGAGCGGCACGACCAGCAGCTCGGCCGACACGCTCCAGTTCCGGTCGAGCGCGTAGCGCGCGCCTGCCGCGAGCCACGGGAGCCAGTCGGCGGAGGTGAGCCGGGTGCGCTCGTTCACGTTGAAGGCGAGGAGCGCATCCACTTGCGCGGTGAGCCGCGTCTTCACCGTGCCCGCCGCGGCGTGCCACGACCAGTCGCCGCTTCGCCACGTCGCCGTCGCATCGGCGCCGAGGTAGTTCACGGTGAAGACGTCGTTCGACGGCGCCTGGCACCCGTAGGGATTCTCGCCGGGGTCCGGATTGCCCGCGAGGCGTCCCGGGCAGGTGATGTCGCCATGCACCTCGCCCACCTGCCCCAGGAGGCGGCCCGACAGCGAGAACCCCGCGTCGTCGATGAAGCGCCGCCCGACGGAGGCCGCGAAGAAGTTGCGCGCCTTCGAGCCGCGCAGCTCGAGCGGCGGCGTCCACGCGAGCTCGGCCACCCAGCCGCCCGGCAGGCCTACGGCGCCGCGAAGCCGGCCGAACACCGGCGACTTGTTGAGGTCCTCGGTCTTGATGCCGCCCAAGCCCACGGTGCGTTGCTCCTCGTCCAGCCGAGGGATGTGCCCGAGGTCGCCGGCCACCGTCCAGCGCCACGGCGCGAGCTTCGGCAGCTCCCCGTACGACGTGAGCAATGTCGTGCCGGCGAGGTAGCGCATCGCCCAGGCCTCCGGCGTGGTGCGGTCGACGCTCTGGTCGTCGCGGGTGACGCGCGCCCCGGTGTCCTGCGCGAAGGCGGGCAGCGCGGCGGCGAGCGCAGCGGCGAGCCAGGCGGGGGAGGCGATTCGCATGCGGTCCTCGGAAGCGGAATGGGGGTGCCGGGGCAACACCGCCTGGCACCGCCGCATTCCGCCGGGACCGGAAAATCAGGCGGAGAACGTGAAACGCGTCCCCGTGGAGCTGAGCGGCACGCGCCCGGGCATCTCCTGCTTGGCCGCCTCGTAGAAGGCGTTGCCCGAGCAGTGCATGGGGACCAGCACGTCGGGGTTGATCGCCTTCAATTCGGCCACGGTGGCCTTCACGTAGTCGGCGGGCATCGGCATCAGGTGGAAGCCGCCGACGATCGCGTGCACCTTGTCCGTGCCCGCGACCTTCATCGCGGCCCTCACGGAGTTCACGATGCCGCGGTGGCCGCAGGAGGTGAGCACCACGAGGCCCTTGCCCCGCACGAGATAGCAGGTGGCCTGCTCATGCCGGAAGTCGTCGGGGATGAGCGTCGCCGTGCGCTTCTCGGGGACGAGCCCCTCGGGGGAGCAGCCGACGCCGGCCTGCTGCCCGACCTTCATGCGCGAGGGCACCGCGGGCTTCTCGAAGGAGACCTGGGGAATGAAGCCGGTCGTGAACCCGTGGTCCGCGAGCAGGGACGGCCGGTCCGCGTAGAGCACGCGAAGGCCCGCGTCCGCGATTGCGTGCCGGTCGAGGGCGCCGAAGTTCGTCGGCGTCGCGGCCGGCCCCACCTCGCGGCTGCAGAAGCACTCCTCGCCGCCCAGGTAGAAGGGCAGCCCCTTGCGCAGCTTCGCCTTGTGCGCCTCGAGGAAGCCCACCAGGCCGCCGAAGTGGTCGTAGTGGCCGTGCGTGAGCAGCATCGCGTCGAGACGGCCCGGGTCGATGCCCATCAGGTCGAGGTTGTTGTTGAGCGCCGCGGCGCTGAAGCCGAAGTCGACCAGCACCTGGCGCGTCTCGGCGCCGCGCGCCGACTCGAGGTGCAGGGCGAGGCCCCACTCGTTCAGGAGCGTGCGCGGCGCCGCCGTGGAGGGCGCGCGCGCGAAGCGCTGCACGGCCGCGCCGCCGAACGCGCCGCCCGGCTCGAAATTGTGGTGGTACGAATCCGTCACCACGCGCACCGAGAGACGGTCGACTTCGGGCGGCGCCCCGGCGAGCGGGGGCGCGCCTTCCTCCTTGCCGGCCGAAAAGACGCCGCGGGAAAGTCCCATTCCCGTCGCGCCCATCGCCGCCGCGAGCAGCTGCCGCCGCGAGAAACCGCCCAGATAGTCCGCCATGGCATCCCCCCTTGGGTCGTGTGGATTCCGGGCAGCATACGCCGCAGGGGCGCGCCGTCGGTGGTAGATTCGCGCCTTCGCCGATTCGAAGGACCGCCATGACCGCCGCCACCCCCGCCTACGACCAGCTGCGCGCCACCTACTCGCGCATCCACCAGCTCGAGCACTTCCAGTCCCTCGGGTTCTGGGACGGCAGCGTCAACATGCCGCCCGGCGGCAACGAGCCGCGCGCGGCGGCGATGGCGGAACTCGGCCTCGTCATCCACGGCATCGAGACGGACCCGAAGCTCGCCACGCTCATCGAGGCGGCCGAGCAGGAACCGCTCGACGACTTTGGCCGGGCGAGCGTGCGCGAGATCCGCCGGCGCTGGCGGCAGTCGAACGGATTGCCCGCGGCGCTCGTGGAGGCGAAGACGCTGGCGCGCGCGAAGAGCGAGCATGCCTGGCGCACGCAGCGCGGGGCCAACGACTGGAAGGGGTTCCTGCCCAACTTCCGGGAGGTGGTGCGGCTCATGCGCGAGGAAGGCCGGTACCTGGGCGACGCGCAGGGCCTCTCGCCCTACGACGCGCTCATGGACGCGTACGAGCCCGGCGTGAGGAGCGCGGACGTCGAGCGCATCTTCGCCGACGTGAAGTCGTGGCTGCCGGACATGATCCGCCGCGCCGTCGAGAGGCAGGCCGCGAACCCGCCGCTCGAGGCGAAGGGGCCGTTCCCGGTGGAGAAGCAGCGCGCCCTGGGCCTCGCCGTGATGAAGCTGCTGGGCTTCGACTTCGAGTCCGGCCGCCTCGACGTGAGCATGCACCCGTTCTGCGGCGGCGTGCCGGGCGACGTGCGCATCACCACGCGCTACCACGAGCACGACTTCGCGCGCAGCTTCATGGCGGTGATCCACGAGACGGGCCACGCGCGCTACGAGCAGGGCCTGCCGCGCGGGACGGTCGCGCTCCCCGTGGGCCGTGCGCGCTCCGCGGGCATCCACGAAAGCCAGAGCCTTTCCTTCGAGATGCAGGTGGCGAGGAGCCCCGCGTTCCTGCGCCTCGTCGCGCCGATCGTGCGCG
This sequence comes from uncultured Lysobacter sp., assembly GCA_964587315.1. GTDB lineage: Bacteria > Pseudomonadota > Gammaproteobacteria > Burkholderiales > Usitatibacteraceae > FEB-7. Next base: position 3,869 of record CAZPLW010000008.1, on the reverse strand, counting down.
AGCACCTGGGCGACCAGCCGGCCTTCTCCGCGGAGAACCTCGTGCGCCGGTACAAGCAGGTGAAGCCCGACTACATCCGCGTCGAGGCCGACGAGCTCTGCTATCCCGCGCACATCATCCTGCGCTTCGAGATCGAGCGCGCGCTCGTCGGGGGCGAGATCGAGGCCGAGGACATTCCCGCGCTCTGGGACGAGAAGATGATGAAGTACCTCGGGCTCGACACGCGCGGCAACTACAAGGACGGGTGCCTGCAGGACGTCCACTGGCCCGAGGGCCTCTTCGGCTACTTCCCCAGCTACACGCTGGGCGCGATGTGCGCGGCGCAGTACTTCGCCGCCATCCGGAAGGCCATGCCCGACCTCGACGCGCGCATCGAGGCGGGCGACCTGGAGCCGGTCTTCGGCTGGCTGGAGGCGAACATCTGGCGGCACGGCAGCCGCTTCGAGACCGACGAGCTCATGCGGCGCGCGACGGGCGAGGCGCTCAATCCCGCGCATTTCCGCGCGCACCTGGAGGCGCGGTACCTACGCGACTAGCGGCAGCCGCGGCGTATCGAGCCCCGCTTCATGGGCGAGCTCGTCGTTGTCCGGCGGGAGCGGGACTGTCGGACGCATTCCTCTGCAAAAAGACCGAGGGTGTGGGACGAGATTTTTCGATCCGGAGCCGAGTGAACTTGCCGCGGGCGTCGTATCCCGTCGGCCTTGTCGACATAGGCCATGGCAGTGCCTGTCGAATCACCGTGAGTCGGCCCCGGCTCGAAAAGATCACGTCCCACACCCCCGGTCGATCATGACTTCGGAAGCGTCAGCGCTCGGTGCCGCTGGTCACGCTGTCAACGCGCCTGCTGCGAAGCACCGGACCTGCTGGCAGAAGGCGCGGACACGGCGTCAAGCCACGCGACGAAGCGGTGACGTTGCCGAAGCCCCGGTCCCTTCGCAAAGGAGAGCGTCCGACAGTCCCGCTCCCGCCGGACAACGACGCGCTCGCCCCTTGATCGGGGCTCGTCGCTTGGCGGCGCGGGGCGCTACTTCGCCGCGGCGGCGCGGGCGGCCTGGGCGCGCCGGATGATGCCGTTGTAGGCCTTGCCCGGGTAGGGCGGCATCTCCTGCAGCTTGTCGAAGCCCGGGATGGTCTCCATGTGCTTCACCATGCGCTCGCGCATCGCCTTGTCCGGCAGCGGCCCCTTCAGCGCACCGATGTTTTCGCTCTCGTGCGCGGGGTTGTTGGTGGCGGGGATGGCGACCGTGATGGCCGGGTGCGAGATCACCCACTTCAGGAAGAACTGCGCCCAGTTCTCGCAGCCGATCTCCTTCGCGAAATCCGGCAGCGGGCGGCCCTCGACGAGCTTGAAGAGCCGCGCCTTCTCGAAGGGCATGTTCACGAGCACCGCGGTGCCCTTGTCCATCGCCGCCGGGAGGATGCGTTCCTCGGCCTGGCGCGCCTGGATCGAGTAGTGCACCTGCACGAAGTCGAGGTCGCTTCGCTCGACGTGGCCGGCGAGCGCGGCGAAGTAGGGGAACTCGTGGTGCGTGACGCCCACGTACTTGATCTTGCCTTCCTTCTTCCAGTTCTTGAGCACGGGCACGATCTGGTCGACGTTCACCAGGCTGTGCACCTGCATCACGTCGAGCTTCTCGCGCCACAGGCGCTGCTGGCTCTGCTCGAAGCTCCTCCTCGCGTGGCTGTCGTCGGCCAGGAACTCGCCCGTCGACCAGATCTTGTTGCAGACGAAGAGCTGGTCCGTGATGCCGAGGCTGGAGGCGAAATCGCCCAGGCTGATCTCGCCCGTGCCGTAGAGGGGCGAGGTGTCGACGACGCGGCCGCCGCCTTCCCAGAAGCGCTTGAGGATCTCGCGGATGTGCTCGCGCGGCGCGCCCGGCAGCAGGTCCCACGTGAGGTAGGTGCCCAGTCCGATGGCCGGCAGCACTTCGCCCGTGCGCGGAATCTTGCGCGTGTGGATGCCGCCCGCGGGCTGCGCCATCGCCGCTCCCGGGGCGAGCAGGCCGCCGGGCAGCGCGGTGGCGGCGGCGGCGAGGCCCACGGTCCGGAAGAAATCGCGACGGGCGGGTTCGGGGGGCTGGGCGGGACGGGACATGGCGAGGGCTCCGGGCGAAGAGGAAAGGTCCATCGAAAAATATAGCCGCTTCGCCCGGCATTCGCACGCGCATGGGACCTTCGGACCCTGCGTCATTGCCGCCCGCAATGCCGCGCGAGGAATACCCGGCCGCGCCGCGGCGATTTTCGCTGTCGTCCCGGCGCCCGTTCGTCGTTTGATGGCGTCGCAACGAACCGGGGCCTCGCGCCCCATCCGATCCCAACGACCCGAAAGGAAGCCATGAAGACCCGACTCATCGCCATCGCCGCGGCCGCGCTCGCGGCCACCCTGCTCGCACCGACCGCCCTCGCCGAGGACAAGGACCGCACCGCCGCCTGCAAGAAGGAGACCGCCCACCTGAAAGGGGAGGAGCACAGCACGGCGTTCGCCCGCTGCCTCAAGGCGGACAAGGTCGCGCACGCGGACTCGCCCGCGCAGGACCGCCAGCAGAACAAGATGAAGGCCTGCAACGTCGAGGCCGGCAAGAAGGAGCTGAAGGGCGACGAGCGCCGCGCCTTCATGAGCCACTGCCTGAAAGGCTAGGGCGCCTCGTCGGCCGCCGAGGCCAGCGCACCCTCGGCGAGGGCGGCCACGTCCGCCTCGTCGAGGCCCAGGGCCGAGAGCACCTGCGCTCGCCAGCGCGACCAGACGACCTGCGCCACGGCGCCCGGAGACGCGTCGAGGATCCGGTCGGCCAGGAAGCCGAGTGCGACGAGCGCGCGGGCCTCGCGACCCACGAGCGGCAGCCCCTCGGCGAGCGCGCGCCCGTCGTGGTGGTGCCGCACCGCGAGGCAGAGCGATTCCGGCAGGTACCAGCTCGTCGCGAGCGCGTGCCCGGCATGCGCGTGATCCGTGCCGGAGAGCCCCGATTCGAGCGTGAGCAGCGTGAGCGTGTGCGGGAAGCCGTGCTCGCGCAGCGCCTCGGTGTAGGCGTGCCCGTGCCGGCAGGCCATGAGCAGCGTGCCGCAGTCGCGGAACAGCCCGAAGGTGTAGGCGTCGTCGCGGTCGGCGCGCCGCGTCTCCTGGGCGAGGTATCCCATCACCGGGGCGAGCCGCGAGGCGTTCGTCCAGATGGGATCGGCCGCGACCGCGAGGGAGGCGGGAAAGGCATGGCGCAGCGCGAGGCCCGTCACGATGCGAAGCGCGCTGCGCAGGCCCAGGAACAGCAGCGCCTGCTGCACGGAGGTCGCCTTCACGACGACGCTGTAGAGGGGAGAATTCACCGTCTTCATGAGCGCGGCGGCGATCCCGGGGTCGCGCGAGATGAGCGCGCCGATGCGCGGAAAGTCGGGTTCCTCGCGGCGGGATTCGGCGATGAGGTCGGCGACGATGGCCGGGCAGGGCGGCACGCCGAGGTCGGCCACGATGCGATTGGCCACCTCCCCGGCGAGCGAGGGCGGATCGTCTTGCAACAGGGTCGTCATCGCGGGGCCGGTCTCGGCGGTTGGGGGGCGCTCGTGTTCTACGGCCGGCCCCCCGCCGATCTTGAGGCGTCCGGAGGGATTGTTGCGCGCCGTCAGCACGCGCCGCGGGCGCCGCGGCGATACTCGGCACTGGAAAGCCCCGCCATGACCGCCGTCTCCCGCCCCCTCGACCGAGCCGAAGCCTTCTTCTGGTATCTCGACCGCTGCTCCTCGATGAACTTCGCGGTGATGGCGCGCGGCGAGGGCCCCCTCGCCCCCGAGGCGTTCGCCGCGGCCGTGGATCGCGCCCGGCGGGCGCACCCGCTGCTCGGCGTCGCCATCGTCTCGCCCGGCGGCGGGCCGCTCGCCTT
>CAZPLW010000007.1:0-43903 GCA_964587315.1 uncultured Lysobacter sp. | reverse complement strand
GGCCTGCTGGGCGTTCACGAGCTCCATCGAGATCTCCCGCGGGTTCTTCACCGCCTCCTTCACCGCACCCTCGGTGATCTCGTAGAAGACCACGCGCTTCACGGTCTTGTCCTTGAGCGCCCGCTTGGACTTGAGGATCTCCGACAGGTGCCACGCGATGGCCTCGCCTTCGCGGTCCGGGTCGGTCGCGAGCAGGATGGTGTCGGCGAGCTTCACCGCCTTGGCGATGGCATCGACGTGCTTCGCATTGCGGTCGATGATCTCGTACTTCATGCGGAAACCGTCTTCCGGATCGACCGCGCCCGTCTTGGGCACCAGGTCGCGGACGTGGCCGTACGAAGCGAGGATCTCGAAATCCTTGCCGAGGTACTTCTTGAGCGTCTTGGCCTTCGAGGGCGACTCTACGATGAGGAGATTCGATGCCATGGGAGCGGTGTGCTTTCTTTTTTCATTCTATAACGCATTGTTCGCGGCCCGTCTTGCGCGATTCGGCGCCCGGGTTCCCGTCAGGCCGTCGCGTCGAGGCGCCGGAAGAGCCCGCCCGGCAGCCTTTCGACCCGGCCTTCGAGCTCGAGTTGCGTGAGTTCGGCCGAGAGTTCGTGCGCCGGCCGGCCCGTTCGCGAGTACAGCGCGTCGAGCGTGGCCGGAGCGTGCCCCAACTCCTCGAGAAGCGCCCCTTCGGGCTCGAGGCCTTCCGGCAGCCCATGGCCGGCCGGGCGCTCGATGCCCCATTCGGCCAGCACGTCGTCCGCGGACTCCACGAGCTTCGCACCCTGCTGGATGAGCGAGTGGCAGCCTTTCGCGAGCGGCGAGTGGATGGAGCCGGGAATGGCGAACACGTCGCGTCCCTGCTCGAGCGCGAGCCTCGCGGTGGTGAGCGAACCGCTCCTCACCGCGGCCTCGACGACGAGCACGCCGCGGGAAAGGCCCGCGATGAGCCGGTTTCGCTTCGGGAAATTCGAAGCGACCGGCGGCGTGCCCAGGCAGAACTCGGAGACGACCGCGCCGCGTGCGGCGAGCTCGTGCGCGAGCTTGCGGTTGGCCGCGGGATAGACGCGGTCGAGGCCCGTGCCGACCACCGCCACGCTAGAGGCGCGCGCCGCGAGACCGCCGCGATGCGCGGCGGCATCGATGCCGAGGGCGAGACCGCTCACGACGCAGATGCCTTCCGACGAGAACGCGCGGGCGAACGCCGACGCGTCGGCCACGCCCTGCTTCGTCGCATTGCGGCTGCCCACGATGGCGATGGACGTCGTGTTCAGCCGGGCGACGTCGCCCATCGCATAGAGAATCGTGGGTGGGTCGGCGATCTGCAGCAACGCGCGCGGATAGCCCTCGTCGCCCAGGACGAGGAGATGGCGATCCGCGCCTTGGAGCCAGGCGAGCGTCGAATCGACGAGGCGCGGCGGCGGTCCCCCGGAGAGCGCCGATTGCGCTACCGGGCCCACGACCGCGCGGACGGACTCGACAGGCGCGGCGAACGCGGCGGATGGCGTGCCGAACGCGCGCAGCAGCAGGCGCTGCGCCTGGGGGGCGAGGCCCGGCGCATGGCACAGACGAAGCCAGTCGGCGGCGTCGGATCGGAGGGTCGTGGCGTTCAAGGCGGTGACGGTCGGGTGAGGTTTCAACGGGCCGGGCCTGCATCCCGATGACGAAACCCGAAAATGAAGATGGGGGCCGCGAGGCCCCCATCGGGTATCGAAGCGGCGGTACCGCTCAGGGCTTCTGGACGCGATCCCCGATCGAGATCGTACGCACGCTCTTCAGGACGAGCGCGTAGGAGAGCTTCTCGAAGGTCCTGAAGACGATGACCACGCCGCTGCGCTCGTCCGGCAGGACGACGGGGTCGTAACGGTTGGGCGGCGGGACGGCGCTCGGGTCCGACGATGCGACGACCGCGTCCGGCACCACGGGCACGGGCTTGATGTCGAGGCTGCCGACTTCCATGCCGAGGATCTCGCCGAGCAGGGGCGGCCGGCCGGAGCGCGTGCGCGCAATGGTGCTTCCCCGGCGGAAGGTCGCCAGCACATGGCCGACCTCGAGCCCGTCGCGGGAACCGCGGTTGATCGTGATGATCGAGTACTGCGCGAAGTCGGAGACGCTGCCTTGCACCGAGACGATCGTGCCGTTGATCGGCTTGTCCGGCGCGCGGGGAACGTAGGACGGGAAGGACACCTCGCGCGAAGGCATGAGGCGATCGCCTTCATCGATTTCCTGGCGTGCGCGCGTGATCTCCACCGTGCTGGGCGACCCGAACCGCTTCACGCGGGCGTCTCCCAGGTACATCGCTTCGTAGCCGAGGATCTCGCCGCTGTCCGGGTCGGTCACGGCCGCGCCCGGGCGGAAGATCTGCCAGTTCACGGGGTCGCCGGCGCGAAGTCCGCTCACGTAGGCGAGATTGCCGGATCCGACGATGACGCGCTCATCTTCCGTCGCCACGACGTACGGATACTGCTCCATCCCGGCCGTCTCGAGCACCAGGGGCTGGGTGAGGAAAGGACCGATCGCGTTGCCGGGAATGCTCGGAATGGCCGTGGACAGTGTTTCGACGCGCGTGCGCGGCTGGAGGCGGACGACGTTGCCTTCGATGCCGCCGGGCAGGAGCGTGAGGGAAGCCAACGAGCCGCTCCGATCGAGCTTGATGACATCGCCGGGGTAGATGAGGTGCGGGTTCTTGATCTGTTCCCGGTTCATCTGCCAGATCTCGGGCCACTTCCACGGTTCCTTGAGGAACTTGCCGGAGATCGCCCAGAGCGTGTCTCCTTTCACGACCGTGTAGGTGGTCGGGGCATCGGCCTGGAGGTCGTTCACCGAGGTGGTCGCGGTGGCCTGCGATGATGCCAAGCCCGGAACCAAACTGGCCGAAGCGACGACTAACGCTATAATGAGCTTTCGCATCGCGGCTCTCTCTTGGGGATATGGGGCGCAGGACCCATATGCTGAAAAAGGGTTACGCCCCTTTTTTCAAGTAGTGCGGTAGATTCTGCGCTTAATCTGTTCTATTAGCAAGCATTTATGGCCATTCTCGAGATCCTCCAGTACCCGGACCCGCGCCTGCTCCTGCCGGCTGCGAAGGTCGAAAAAATCGATGCGACCACGCGGCAGCTGGTTTCCGACATGGTCGAGACCATGTACGCCGCGGAGGGAATCGGCCTCGCGGCCACGCAGGTCAACGTCCATCGGCAGATCGTCGTGATCGACGCGAGCGAAGACCGTTCCGGGCTCCGGGTGTTCATCAACCCCGAGATCACCCGGCGCGAAGGCATGGCCCTCAATCAGGAGGGGTGCCTTTCGGTCCCCGGCGTCTACGAGAACGTCGAACGCGCCGACAGCGTGACCGTCACCGCGCTCGACGAGCACGGGGCGCGCTTCACCTTGAACGCTTCGGGCCTGCTCGCCACCTGCATCCAGCACGAGATGGACCACCTGCAGGGCAAGGTCTTCGTGGAATACCTCTCGGAGCTCAAGCTCAACCGCATTCGCGCCAAGCTGAAGAAGCGCCAGCGCAAGGCGGCCTAAGCCTTCCGCTTGCGAGTCGCCTTCGCGGGCACGCCGCCCTTTGCCGCCCGGATCCTGGAAGCGATCCTCGCGGCCGGCCACTCGGTCCCTCTCGTCCTGACCCAGCCTGATCGCCCCGCCGGTCGGGGTCTCAAGCTGACCCCCAGCGCCGTGTCGGAGCTCGCCGCGGCGAGGGGGATTCCCGTCGACAAGCCGGCCAGCCTCAAGCCCGAAGAGTCCCGCCGGGCGCTGGCCGAATGCCACGCGGACATCCTGGTCGTTGCCGCCTACGGCCTGATACTTCCAAAGCCAGTGCTCGCTATTCCGGCAAAGGGATGCCTGAACGTGCATGCATCCCTGCTGCCCCGCTGGCGTGGCGCGGCCCCGGTCCAGAGAGCGATCCTGGCCGGAGACCGGGAGACGGGCGTGGACATCATGAGAATGGAACCGGGATTGGATACCGGCCCGGTCCTGCTGGAGAGGCGGATTGCGATCGGGCCAGCCGATACGGCGGGGACCCTGACGGATCGCTTGGCCGAGGAGGGGGCCATCGCCATTGTGCAAGCGCTGGCTAACTTGGAAGCCATTGAAACTAAACCTCAATCGGACGTCGGCGTGACGTACGCAGCAAAGATCGACAAGGCCGAGGCCCATCTCGACTGGCGCGATTCGGCCGAGTGCGTCTCTCGCCGGGTCCGGGCATTCAACCCCGCGCCTGGTGCGGTCACCCACCTGGACGGCGTTGCGCTGAAGGTTTGGGAAGCCGTCGTGATCGATGGGGTGAGCGCGCCGGCCGGAACCGTCGTCGGCATGCATGAAGGTGCCCCCTTGGTGGCGTGCGGTTCTGGCGGGTTAGCCCTTACTCTCGTGCAACCTGCCGGATCGAAACGCATGCGAGGCGCCGATTTCCTCAAGGGAAGGCCAGTCGCCGTGGGAACCGTCCTGGAATGAAGCAGCCGGAAAGACTTGAATTCGCGGGAGCCGCAGGAATCTAACGGGCGCCGCCATCCCGCGGCTATCTCAGAGGCGAACGAAACACCCATGTTCGGCAACTGGCTCAAGACGACCGTTCTCATGGCGGGCATCCTCGCGATCTTCGGCGCGGTGGGACTGCTGTTGGGTGGACCGGCCGGCATGCTGCTCGCTCTTCTCGTGGGCGGTGCGATGAATTTCTGGGCGTACTGGTTCTCGGACCGGATGGTCCTGCGGCTTTACAACGCCCAGGAGGTCGACGAGCAATCGGCGCCGCAATTCGTCCGGGTCGTTCGCGAGCTCTCCGAGCGTGCCGGCCTTCCGATGCCGCGCGTGTACCTGATCGACGAGGAACAGCCCAACGCGTTCGCGACCGGCCGAAACCCCGAGAATGCCGCGGTCGCGGCGACCACCGGCATCCTGCGCGTGCTCACGGAACGCGAGCTTCGTGGCGTGATGGCGCACGAACTGGCGCACGTGAAGCATCGCGACATCCTCATTTCCACCCTGTCGGCGACCGTCGCCGGCGCCGTGTCTTCGCTTGCCCATCTCGGGGGCCTGTTCGGCGGCCGCGACGAAGATGGCCGTTCCGCCAATCCCGTCTTCGCCCTGCTGGCCATGATCGTCGCGCCATTCGCCGCGATGCTCGTGCAGATGGCCATCTCCCGCGCCCGGGAGTTCGAGGCCGACCGCGGGGGCTCCGAAATCAGCGGAGATCCGCTTGCACTCGCGGCAGCGCTCGAGAAGATCCACCGCTACGGGCAGGGCGTCCCGTTGCTGGCGGCGGAATCCCACCCGGCCACCGCCCAGATGATGATCATGAATCCCCTTTCGGGCGGTGGACTGGCCGGCCTCTTCAGCACGCACCCCGATACCGGCGAACGCATCGCGCGACTGCAGGCGATGGCCCGCGGCCTCGCCCGCGCCTGACCGACCGCGCGACGCGGAGGCTCCCTGCTCGAAATCCAGCTCTGCGCCGCCGAAGTCCTCGCGACCACGCTTGCGGGGCGCAATCTCGATGCGGCGCTCGAGGAGTCGCTCCGGCGCCGGCGGTCGATGGTGCCCGGGGACCGCGCGGCCGTGCGCGACATCTGCCACCAATCGCTGCGCTCGCTCGGCCTGCTGGAAGCGCAACTCTCCGCGCTCCTGGTCACGCCGCTCAAGCACCCCGGCCTGCGCTATCTGCTCCTGGTCGGCCTGGCACAGCTTCAGTTCACGCGGGCCAAGCCGTACGCGGTCGTCGACCATGCCGTGAAGGCCGTCGATCCGCTCGGGGTGCCGGCCGCCCGCGGACTCGTGAATGCCGTCCTGCGCAACTTCCTGCGCCGCCGGGAAAACCTGGTCCGCAACCATTGGAGCGATCCCGAGATCCTCTATGGACACCCCGCCTGGTGGATCGACAAGCTTCGCGCCCAATACCCCGACGCCTGGCAGTCCATGGTCGAGAGCACCAACCGCCACCCGCCCATGACCCTGCGCGTCAATCGCCGCCGGGCGAGCGTGGAAGCCACGCTCGAGTCGCTCGCGAAGGCCGGGATCGAGGCCCATGCCCTGGGTGGCGTCGCCATCCGCATCGATCCGAGACCCGTCGCCGAGGTGCCCGGCTTCGCGGAAGGAAAAGTGAGCGTTCAGGACGCCGGTGCCCAGTTGGCCGCACCCTTGCTGGACGTCCGGGACGGGCAACGGGTACTCGATGCCTGCGCGGCGCCCGGGGGCAAGACCACGCATCTTCTCGAGTTGGCGGACCTGGACTTGACGGCCCTCGACCTCGACGCCCTGCGCCTGGACCGGGTTCGCACCAATCTCGAGCGCCTTGGGCTCTCGGCCCGGGTCCTCGCCGGAGACGCAAGCCAACCGGCCACCTGGTGGGATGGCCGGCCTTTCCAGCGGGTCCTGCTGGATGCGCCCTGCAGCGCTTCTGGAGTCACCCGGCGCCATCCCGACATCCGCTGGAACCGCCGTCCGGGAGACTTGTTGCGGTTTTCGCAACAACAAGTGGCGTTTTTGGAGAATGTGTGGCAAGTGCTTGATGGGGGTGGTAAATTGGTCTACGCGACCTGCTCGGTTTTCCGGGAGGAGAACGATTCCGTGGTGGAAACGTTCCTTGCCCGACAGCCGGACGCTTCCCTCGAGCCACCCGCGCCCGGTATTCCGGCGGGGGGCCAGTTATTGCCCGACGACGAACGCGATGGCTTCTATTACGCCCTTCTTCGCAAGCGCTAGGCTCGGATTCCCGCGGCTCGCCGCGGCGTTCGCGCTTGCCCTGGCGATTCTCGTGCCGGCTTCGGCGCGGGCGGAGGGGATCGAGACGAACGGCGCCCGCGTCGTCGCCTCGGACGACGGGTACCGGGTCGAGGCGGAATTCGACATCCGCTTCAATCCCGGGCTCGAGGAGGCCGTGAACCGCGGCGTCGCCCTCTACTTCGTCGTCGAGTTCTCGCTGAGCAAGCCGCGCTGGTACTGGTTCGACGAGAAGCCCGTCGCGCTCTCCCAGACCTACAAGATCACGTACACGCCGCTGCTGAGGCAGTACCGCCTGTCCTCCGGCAGCGCCTACCAGAACTTCACCCGGCTCGACGAGCTCGTGCGCGCCCTCTCGCGCGTGCGCGGCTGGACCATCGCCGAGAAGAACGCCCTTCGCAAGCCGGGCGAGTACGAAGCCGCGATCCGCATGCGGCTCGACACGACGCAGCTGCCCAAGCCCTTCCAACTCAACGCGGTCGCCTCGCGCGACTGGAACCTCGCATCGGACTGGTATCGGTGGACCGTCCAGCCGTGAGGCCGTTGATCTTCCTGTGCGTGGTGACGGGTGCCGCTCTCGTCTACCTGATGTCACAGGCCTCATCGAACACCGCGCTCTTCACCCAGAACTACCCCACGCTCCTCGGCATCGGCGGCCTCCTGTCGCTGGGCCTCATGTGCCTCATCGGCTACCAGCTCGCCGTCATGCGCCGCAAGCTTCGCGAGCGCGTCTTCGGCTCGAAGCTCACCCTGCGCCTGATGGTCGTCTTCGCGCTCATGGCGCTGGTGCCCGGCGGCCTCGTCTACGCGATCTCCTACCAGTTCCTGCAGAGCTCGATCGAGTCCTGGTTCGACGTGCGCATGGACAAGGCGCTCGAAGGCGGCCTCAACCTGGCGCGCAGCACGCTCGACAATTCCCTGCGCGAACTCGGCAAGAAGGCGGACGGCATGGCCCAGTCGCTCGCCACCGTCCAGGCGGTCGAGCCGGCGACCCTCAGCCGGCTGCGAGAGCAGTACGGCGTCGAGGAAGCGACGCTCCTCAACCAGCGCGGCAAGGTCATCGCCTTCGCCGGCACGGAGACGAGCGCGCTGCAGCCCGATGTTCCCGGACCCAACATCCTGCGACAGGTCCGCGCCCAGCAACCCGTGCGCTCGATCGAGGCCATTCCCGATCGCGGCCTCTACCTGCGCGTGATCGTGCCGGTCAACGTCCTCTCCCTCGCCGAGGACATCCGGATCCTGCAGGTGCTCGAGCGGGTGCCGCCGGCCGTCGCGGCGGACGCCCGCGTCGTCGACCAAGGATGGCGCGACTACCAGGAGCTCACGCTCGCGCGCGTGGGTCTGAAGAACATCTTCGGCCTCACGCTCACGCTGGCGATGCTGCTCACGCTCTTCTCCTCGATCGCGCTCGCCTTCCTGCTCTCCGAGCGTCTCTCGGCGCCGCTGTCGGCCCTCGCCGAGGCGACGCGGGCGATCGCGAAGGGAGACTACTCCCGCCTCAATCCCGTGAAGAGCCGCGACGAGTTCGGCGTGCTCACGCAGTCCTTCAACACGATGACGCGCCAGATCGCCGACGCCACGGAAGCGATGGAGCGCAACCAGCAGCAGCTCGAGCGCGCCAAGACGTACCTCGAGAGCATCCTGTCGAACCTCACCTCGGGTGTGCTCACGTTCGACGAGCGCTTCTACCTCAAGACGGTGAACGCCTCGGCCTACGAGATCCTCGGGGTGCCGGCCGGGTCCTTCCACGGCGTGAAATTGCCCGAATGGTCGGCGCACCTCAGCGCCGTTTCGCCACTCACGGAGATGGTCCTTCGCCAGTTCGCCGGGCCCTCGGACAAGCAATGGGAGCAGCAGCTGGACTACCGCCGCGCCGAGGGTGGCACGCGCACGCTGCTCGTGCGGGGCACCCGCCTGGGCACGCGCGGAGAGACGGGCTACGTGGTCGTGTTCGACGACATCACCCACCTCGCGCAGGCGCAGCGCGACGCGGCGTGGGGCGAGGTGGCGCGCCGCCTCGCGCACGAGATCAAGAACCCCCTTACGCCGATCCAGCTGTCGGCCGAGCGGCTGCAGCAGAAGCTGCTGCTGAAGCTGCCCCAGAACGACGCCGACATGCTCACCCGCGCCACGGGAACGATCGTGAGCCAGGTGACGGCGCTCAAGGGCATGGTGGACGACTTCAGCCAGTACGCGCGGGCTCGCCGCATGTCGGCGGAGGCCGTGTCCCTCAACGACCTGGTGCGCGAAGTGCTGGTGCTCTACGAATCGATGGGGGTGCCCATCGAGCTGCGCCTCGCGGAGAACCTCCCGACCGTCCCGGCCGACGCGGCCCTGCTGCGACAGGTGATGCACAACCTCATCCAGAACGCGATCGACGCGCTGGCCGGCGCCGAGCGACCCCATATCGTCGTGACCTCGGAACTCTCCGGCGAGAGCATCCAGCTCTCGGTGAGCGACAACGGCTCGGGCATCGCCGAGAACGTGATCGGGCGCATCTTCGAACCCTACGTCACCACCAAGCCCAAGGGAACGGGACTGGGGCTCGCGATCGTGAAGAAGATCGTCGACGAGCACCACGGCCGCATCCACGTCGAGAACGTGAATCCCCACGGCGCGAACGTGAGCATCCTCCTGCCCCTGCGCGAAGCGGCCTGACGCCGCGCCCGACATGACGGCCAACCACATCCTGGTCGTGGACGACGAGGTCGGAATCCGCGAACTGCTGTTCGAGATTCTCCGCGACGAAGGCTACGGCGTGCGCCTCGCCGAGAACGCGCAGGCGGCCCGCCTGCTGCGGCGCGAGATGCGGCCGGATCTCGTCCTGCTCGACATCTGGATGCCGGACACGGACGGCATCACGCTCCTGAAGGAGTGGGCCGGCTCCGGGCTTCTCACGATGCCGGTGGTGATGATGTCGGGCCACGCCACGATCGATTCGGCGGTCGAGGCGACGCGCATCGGCGCCTTCGATTTCCTCGAAAAGCCCATCAGCCTGCCCAAGCTTCTCGCCACGGTCGGCAAGGCGCTCGCGGGCGGCCGGGCGATGCCGCGCGCGGGGCTCACGCTCGCGCAGCTGGGCAAGGCCCGCGTGATGCAGGAGTTGCGCCTGCGGCTCGACCAGGTGGCGCGACTCAAGACGCCGGTGCTTCTCGTGGGCGAGCCCGGATGCGGGTTCGAGCTCGCGGCGCGGCACCTGCACGCCTCCAACACGCCGTGGGTCGCGCCGGAGGACCGCGAGTGGCTCGCGGCCAATCCGTTCGGCCCGCTCAACGAGGCGCGCGAAGGCACCCTCTTCGTCGCCGACGTGGGCCAGCTCGATCGCGCCGGCCAGAAGGGCCTCGCGCAGCTGGTGGCGAAACTCGAGAAGTTCAATGCGCGCCTCGTCTGCGCCACCTCCGAGCCTATCGCCTCGCTCGCGGCGGACGGGCGCTTCGATCCGGAGCTCTTCCACCAGATCTCGGGACTCACCATCCGCGTGCCGGGCCTGGGCGAGCATGCCGAGGACATTCCCGACCTCGCCACGCAGATGCTCACGCTGATGGTGGATGCACACGAGGTGCCGCTGCGCACGCTCACGGTGGGTGCCCAGAACGCGCTGCGCAACCTCGAATGGCCGGGCAACCTGCCGGTGCTGCAGAACGTGGTGAAGACGCTCGGCCTCACGGCCCTCGCGACCGAGATCTCGGGCGACGACGTGGCGCGGGTCGCGCGCGAATTCGCCGTCGCGCCGCGCGAGTCGGCGCCACCGGCGGCCTCCTTCTCGCTCGACATGCCGCTGCGCGACGCGCGCGAACGCTTCGAGCGGCAGTATTTCCTGCATCACATCCGCCGCGAGGACGGCAACATGTCCCGCGTGGCCGATCGCGTGGGACTCGAGCGCACGCACCTTTACCGCAAGCTCAAGCAGCTCGGCATCCGCCCCTCGTCGCGGGGCGAGGATCCGCCCGCCGACTGATCAGCGCCGTTCGATGCGCCCCAGGCGCACGGCGGTGAGGCCGGTCTTCACGTTGTTCGGCACCGGCATCACGAGCACGCACTCGTCGTAGGGCGCGCGCACCACCGTGTCGCCGTCGTAGGCGATCGGGTCGCCCGCCTTCGGCACCGCCTGCATGCCCGAGAATTCCCGCGCGAACCGGAAGGACGGCGTGCGCGCGATGACGGCTTCCGTCACGCGCACCAGCATCTGGGAAGGCGGCGTGGCCGCCTCGATCTCGTTCGCCGCGAGGGCGGGATCCACCACGCCGAGATGCCGCAGGTACCGCCAGGTGGTCTGCCAGGCGACGACGGCCGCCTCGCGCTCCCAGTGCTGGCCGCACTCGACGAGCAGGGCGTTCTTCGGGCTGGCCGGATCGCCGAAGCCGCCGAAATCGCGCATGCGCGTGCCGTTGGCGTGGCCTTCGTCGCTCACCACGAACCGGGGGATGCCGACGTCGAAGGCGAAATCGATGCCCTTGTCGAGCGGGCCGCAGATCATCACGGCCGGGCTCGGCTCGAGCATCGAATGGATGTCGAGCAGGTAGTCGGCCGACTCCACGAAGGGGCGAAGTTTCCGGGCGCGGCGCAGTTCCACGCTGTCGCGGGCGCCGTCGAGCGTCTCCGGGCGCCAGACCCGGTTGAAGTCCTCGTCGATGAATCGCGTCGCATAGGGCTGCGTCGGATCGAAGCGCAGGAACGCCTCGACGTTGGCGAAGCTGAGCGTGAGGGTGCCGCGCACGGGCCTGAGCCCCATCGCGAGCAGGCGGTCCACCGTGATGGCGCCGCAGATCTCGTTGCCGTGGGTGACGGCGTTCACCATCACGTGCGGACCCGGGCGGCCGCTCTCGAAGGTGTGGACGAAGTCGACGCCGGTGTTGCCGCGGGCGTGGGCGTCGATGACGGGGGCGGCGAGTTCGATCGGGAATCGGTTCATGGTCGTTCAGTGCTTGCCCTTCGGCCCGTCATGCCCGTGGGCATGATCGTGGTCGTGGGTGTGATCGCGGTGGTCGTGGCCGTGATCGTGACCTGCATCGCGGGGTTCATGGTGGTGGTGACCGTGGTCGTGCGCATGATCGTGGCCGTGGTGGTGACCCTTGTCGTGCGGGTGGTCGTGAGCGTGGTCGTGCCCGCACCCGGGACCATGGACATGGCCGGTCTCGTGCCCGTGACCGGCATGCGCTCCGCGCTCGGCCGCGTACTCGCAGACCGTCTTCACCATCCGCTCGAGGTCGCGCGCGAGCCGGGCGAAACCGGCGGTGCGCTCCCGCGTGCGCTCGTCCATGTAGAGGCGCCGGTTCACCTCGATCTGCAGGCTGTGGCGGCCGGCCGGCGGGTCCGAGAAGGCGCGCACCAGTTCGACGCCCTTGTACGGGTCGTTCACCTTGACGTCGTAGCCCATGCCGGCGAGCGCCTCGCGCACGAGGGCGGTGAAGGCGGGGTCGCACGTGGTGCCGTCGCGGTCGCCGAGCACGAAGTCGGCGCGCGGCTTGCCCGGCCCCTCCTCCGAGATGGCGCTGCTCACGGCGGGCATCGAGTGGCAGTTGATGTGCCACACCGCGCCGAAGTGCGCGTGCGCCCCGTCGATCGCTTCCTTCACGGCCTTCTGGTAGGGCTGGTGGTACTCGGTGATGCGGCGGCGCAGCTCGGCGACGGTGAGCCGGCGGTCGTAGATGGGCGCGCCCGAATCGAGCTTGCGCCAGACGAGGCCGATGCCGAGCTGGGTCTTGCGGCTGGGCATGGCGGGTCCCGGCCAGGGCGCGTCGAGGAGTTCGGGGTCGATGTCGAGAAGCGAGCGGTTGGCGTCGATGTAGGCGCGCGGGAAGCGCGCCGCGATGAGCGTCGCGCCATGTCGCGGGCCGCACGCGTAGAGTTCGTCGACGTAGCTGTCCTCCGAATGGCGCAGCGCTTCCCGTGGCACGGCGGCCGCGAAGTCCTCGGGGTAGTCGGTGCCGCTGTGCGGCGAGTCGAGCACGACGGGCACGACGGCACCGGTGGGCTCGACGCGGTAGAAGGCTTCGGATCGTTTCATGGCGTGTCGTTCAGGTGGCAGGCCGAGCGGTGCCCCGGGGCGATCTCGCGAAGCCGGGGCGCTTCGGTCCGGCACCGCGGCATCGCGTGGGGGCAGCGCGGGTGGAAATGGCATCCGCCCGGCGGGTTGAGGGGCGACGGGATCTCGCCCCGGATGGGCACGTAGGCGCGTCGGGTCGCCTCGAGCTTCGGGACTTCCGCGAGCAGCGCTTGCGTGTACGGGTGGTTCGGCCGCGCGAACACGTCCGCGGAAGGCGCGGACTCCACGACGCGGCCCAGGTACATGATCACCACGCGATCGGAGAGATGGCGCACCACGCCCAGGTCGTGGCTGATGAACAGGTAGGTGAGCCGGAACTCCTCGCGCAGCCGGATGAAGAGATTGAGCACCTGCGCCTGGATGGAAACGTCGAGCGCCGCGACGGCTTCGTCGCACACCAGGAACTGCGGTTTCACCGCGAGGGCGCGTGCGATGCCGATGCGGCTTCGCTGGCCGCCGGAGAACTGGTGAGGGAAGCGCCGGGCGAGGCTCGCGTCGAGGCCCACCCGCTGCATGATGTCCGCCACGTACTCTTCGCGGCCCGACGAAGGCACCAGGCCGTGGACGACGGGTGCCTCGCCGATGACGTCGACGATGCGCATGCGCGGGTTGAGCGAGGCGAAGGGGTCCTGGAAGATCATCTGCACGGCGAGGCGCTCGGCGCGGGAAGCCGCTTGCTCGTACTGCGCGTAGGGGCGGCCCTTCCACAGCCTCTCTCCTTCGCTGGGCTCGAGGATTCGCGCGACGATGCGGCCCAGCGTGGACTTGCCGCAGCCGGATTCGCCCACCAGCCCCACCACCTCCCCCGAGTTCACGGCGAGGTCGACTCCGTCCAGCGCATGCACCGTCTGTTCGCGCACCGAAGACCCGAGGGCGCTCGCGATGCGGCCGGCAAGATCCAGGCGCGAAGTGAAGCGCTTCGAGATACCCCTGAGTTCGAGGAGCGGGACGGGCGCGTTCATGCGCAACCTCGCGCCAGGCCGCGTTCCTCGGCGAGCGCCACGATGGCGGATTCGATCGCGCGGGCCTGAGCCGCGCCATCCATGAGCGGGCTCGTGCGCAGGCGCTCGCGAAGGCCGGCGCGCAGGGCGTCAAGCGCCTCGGCATCGCGCGCGTGGGCAATCGCGCATTCGACGTACGCATCGGCGGTCCCGCTTACCCAGGCGTCCATGCCCAGCGTGCCGAGAATGCTGGCGCCCGACCGGCCATAGGGCCGGTCGCCGGCGAGCGAGACCACGGGAACGCCCATCCAGAGCGCGTCCAGCGTCGTCGTGGCACCGGCGCAGGGAAAGGCGTCGAGCGCGATGTCGATCTCGCCGTAGCGCGCCAGATAGGCGGCGATCGGAAGCCGGGGAAAGAACGTGAGGCGAGAGGCATCGACCCCGCGGGCGGCAAAGGCCTCGACGATTCGCGCGCGAAACGCGTCGTCATCCGGCGCGTGCAGCAGGATGCGGCTGCCCGGCAAGGCGGCGAGAATGCGCGCCCAGGCGGCGAGCACCTCGGCATTGAGCTTGGCGGGGTTGTTCATCGCGCCGAACGCGAGCGCCGCCGGATCGACGCGGCGCGGCAGGATCGCCGGGGCATCAGCCCAGGGGCGGTAGCACCAGGCGGTGGGCAGGCGCACGAGCCGCTCCGTGTGCAGTGACTCCGCGCCGGGCGGATCGGCCCGCTCGTCCGTCAGCCGGCAGTCCATCGCCGCGAGCCCGCTCGTGTTCGGATAGCCGAGCCAGGTGACCTGCACGGGCGCGGCGCGGCGCGCGAAGGCGAGGAGGCGATTGCCCGCCGTGTGCCCGGACAGGTCCACGAGGACATCGATGGCGTCCTCCCGCACGCGGGCGGCGAACTGGGCGTCCGTGAGCCCGCAGACGGGAACGAAATGCTCGACGAGCGCGCGAAGGCGCGACGTCGTCGCGTCTTCGGCCACCGCATTCGAATAGGCGGTGATCTCGAAGCGCGCGAGGTCGTGGTGGTAGAACACGGGCTCGACGAAGGCGGCGAGCGCATGGGCGCGAAAATCCGCGGAGACGTAGGCGATGCGCAGCCGGCCCGGGCGGCGCGAGGCGAGGCTCGGCGCGGCGACCGGTGGCGAGGCATCGAACCGGCGGCCGAACTCGCGATGCGCCTCGAACGCCTCGCGCGCGGTGACGCCGGGATCGGCGTTCTGCGCGACGAGGAAGTTGCTCCACGCTTCCGGATGGTCGGGACGGGATGCCTGCGACTGCCGATAGCTTGCCAGCGCCTCGGCGAGCCGGCCCTGCTCGCGCAGGGCGTTGCCGAGCAGGTTGGCGGCGACGGCATGCCCCGGCCGCAGGGCGAGCGCCTCGCGCAGCGTCGCTTCCGCGGCCGCCGGCCGGCGGCATGCGAGGCGCACTCGCCCCAGCACGCAGCGCGCTTCGATCGACGCGGGCGCGATCGCGATCGCCTGGTCCAGCCGTGACTCGGCGGCTCCGTAGTCGCCCTGGTCGGCGAGCGCGCTGGCGAGATTCACGAGGGCATCGGGGAAACGCGGAGCCAGGGCGACGGCGGCTTCGAACCGCTCGCGGGCTTCCGAGGCGCGGCCCGAACGCGCCAGGGCGATGCCCCAGTTGTTGAGCACGCCCGGGTCGGCCGGAGCCGCCGTCGCCGCGCGGCCCAGCAATTGCGCCGCGGCGCCGGGCTGGACCGCCTGGAGGGCGACGAGCCCCAGGCCATGCAGGGAAGGCCCGTTCTCCGGATCGATGGCGAGGATTTCGCGATAGAGGCGCTCGGCGTCCGCGAGCCGCCCCGCCTGGTGGGCCGCCTGGGCCCGCGCGAGGGTCGCCGCGAGGCCGGGCCGGATCGTCGCGGCCATCATGCGTCCACCGGATGGAAGCAGCGCAGGCGCCGGCCGCGGGCGGGCTCGGTCACGGCCGGGCTCTCGTCGCAGGCCGCCGTGGCGCGTGCGCAGCGCTCGCGAAAGGGGCAGCCCGGCGCGAGCTCGAGGAGGGAGGGCGTCATGCCGGGTATCTGGCACAGCGGCCGCCCGCGCTCGTTGCGGCTGGGAACGCAGTCGATCAGCCCGCGCGTGTACGGGTGCAGCGGGCGCTCGATGATCTCGGCGACGCTTCCCGACTCCACGACGCGGCCCGCGTACATCACGCAGACCTCGTCCGCGAGGCCCGCGATCACGGAGAGGTCGTGGGTGATCCAGATGAGCGCGGCGCCGGTCTCGCGGCAGAGCTTCTGCATCTCGAAGAGGATCTGGCCCTGGATCGTGACGTCGAGTGCCGTGGTCGGCTCGTCGGCGATGATCACGTCCGGGTGATTGACGAGCGCGATCGCGATGGCCACGCGCTGGCGCATGCCGCCGGAGAAATGATGCGGGTACGCGCGCAGCCGCTCGTCGGGCGAGGGAATGCCGACGCGGGCGAGCGCCTCCCGGGCCCTCGCGAGCGCGGATTCGTGCGAGACGTCGGCGTGGGCGCGGATGGTCTCCACGATCTGGGTGTCGATCCGCAGGACCGGGTTCAGCGTCATCATCGGGTCCTGGAAGATCATCGCGATGCGGTTGCCGCGCAGCCGGCGCCATGCCGCGGCGTCCAGTCGCGTGAGGTCCTGGCCGTCGAACACGATGCGGCCGCCGACGAGGCGTCCCGGCGGGTCGATGAGCCCCATCATGCTGTAGCCCGTCATCGACTTGCCCGAGCCGGACTCGCCGACGATGCCCAGGATGCGGCCGCGGTCCACGGAGAAGCTCACGTCGTCCACGGCCTTCACCACGCCCGCCTTCGTGAAGAAGTGCATGCGCAGGCCGTCCACCGAGAGCAGGGGCGCGCCGCTCACTTGCGAAGCCTCGGGTTCAGGACGTCGCGCAGCGGGTCCGCGACGAGGTTGATCGCCATGATCGTCACGAGGAGGGCGAAGCCGGGATAGAAGCTGATCCAGTACTTTCCCGAGAGCAGGTACTGGAAGCCGTTGGAGATGAGCAGCCCCAGCGAGGGTTCCGTGATCGGCAGGCCAAGGCCCAGGAAGGAAAGCGTGGCCTCGAGCGCGATCGCGTGCGCCACCTGGACGGTCGCCACCACGATGAGGGGCGGCAGGCAGTTGGGCAGCAGGTGGCGGAAGACGACGCGGACCTGCCCGAGGGCGAGCACGCGCGCGGCCTCGATGTATTCCTTCTGCCGCTCGACGAGGGCCGACGAGCGGACGGTGCGCGCGTAGTAGGCCCACTGCACCGTGACGAGCGCCACCACGATCTTGTCGACGCCCTGGCCGAGGACGGCGAGCAGCACCAGCGCGATGAGGATCGCCGGGAACGAGAGCTGGATGTCGACGACGCGCATGACCAGCGTGTCGACCCAGCCGCCGAAGTAGGCCGCGACGAGACCGAACACGAGACCGATGGCGAGTGCGAAGAGCGTGCTCGCGACGCCGACGCCGAGCGAGATCCGGATGCCGTAGAAGATTCCCGAGAGCATGTCGCGGCCCTGGTCGTCGGTGCCCAGCCAGTACACCCGGCCGGAGGGCGACGCCTCGCCGGGAGCGAGCTTCGAGTCCATCACGTCGAGCTGCGCGAGGTCGTACGGGTTCTGTGGCGAGATCACGGGCGCGAGGAGCGCCACCACGACCACGAGCGCGAGCAGCGCCAGGCCGGCGAGCGCGAGCCGGCTCTCCGAGAAGTCGCGCCAGAAGCGGACCCAGGGGCCTTCCACGCGCGCGGGGTCGGCCATGCGCTAGTGTGCCGCCGCGGCGCCGCCCAGGCGCACGCGCGGGTCGAGCAGCGAATAGAGCACGTCGACCACGAAGTTGATCACGACGAAGAGCGAGACGATGACGAGCAGGTACGCGACGATGACCGGGCGGTCGAGCTGGTTGATCGAGTCGATGAGGAGCTTTCCGGTGCCGGGCCACGCGAAGATCGACTCGGTGACGATGGCGAAGGCGATGACGGAGCCGAGCTCCAGGCCGATCACGGTGACGATGGGAATCAGGATGTTCTTGAGCACGTGCACGCCGATGACGCGGCGCGGCGGCAGGCCCTTGGCGCGGGCGAACTTCACGTAGTCCTGCAGCACCGCCTCGCGCGTGCCGGCGCGCGTGAGCCGGATGAGCAGCGAGAGCTTGAAGAGCGCGAGGTTGACGGCCGGCATCGCCAGGTGCGCGAGCCCGTCGGCGGTGAGGAAGCTCACCGGGATGCCTGCGACGAGCACCGTCTCGCCGCGGCCGTTCGACGGCAGCCATCCCAGTTGCACCGAGAAGACCATGATGAGCACGAGGCCCACCCAGAAGGTCGGCAGGCTGAAGCCCATGATCGAGCCGGCCATGATGCTGCGGCCGATGAAGGAGTCGGGCTTGAGGCCCGCCACGAGCCCGAGCGGGATGCCCAGGGAGATGGCGATCACCATCGCCACGAGGGCGAGCTCGATGGTGGCCGGCAGCTTGTCGAGGATGAGCGCGAGGGCCGGCACGTTGAAGACGAAGGACTTGCCCAGGTCGCCTTTAGCCGCGCCGGTGAGGAACACCCAGTACTGCTCGAGGAAGGGCTTGTCGAGCCCCAGGGCCGCCGTGGCTCGGATGCGCTCGGCCTCGTCGGCCTGCGGGTTCACCAGCAGCTCGACCGGATTGCCGATGGCGTACACCCCCACGAAGACGAGGAAGGACATGAACACGAGCACGATGAAGCTCTGCCCGAATCGTCGGATGGCGTATGCGAGCATGGAGTGGGGCGCCGGGAAGCGGCTATTCTACCCCCCGCCAAACGCGAAGCCCCGCCGGGGGCGGGGCTTCGGGCGGCCTGCCGGGGATCCCGGATCTCAGTTGCCGGGCTTGAGCCCCGATGCGAGCGTGTACTGGTCCGTGCGCGCCTGGTACTTGAGTCCCCTGGCCGTGGCCCAGGTGCTCACCTCGTAGTGGATCGGGATGAGCGCCGTGTCGTTCATCGCGATCTCGGCCGCCTGCTGGATGAGGGCTTCGCGCTTCTTCTCGTCCATCGTGACCAGCGCGACGCCGAGGGCCTTGTCCAGCTCGGGATTGGAGTAGCGGCCGCGGTTGGTGACGCCCATGCCCTTGGCCGGATCGAAGGTCGCGAGGAGCGAGCGCAGGCTCGAGCCCTGCTCGCCGGACTCCGTGCCCCAGCCGAGCAGCATGTAGCCGAACTCGAGCTTGGAGGCCCGCGTGAAGTAGACCGCCGAGGGCATCGTCTCCACCTTCGCGTCGATGCCGATGCGGGTGTAGAACTGCGCGATGGCCTGGGCGATCTTGTCGTCGTTGATGTAGCGGTTGTTCGGGCCGTGGATGGTGATCGCGAATCCGCCGGGATAGCCCGCCTCGGCGAGCAGCTTCTTCGCCCCCTCCGCGTCGAACTTCGCCGGCTTGAGCTTCTTGCTCGTGCCGTAGAAGAAGTCCGGCAGCAGCTGCGCGGCGGGCACCGCCTTCTTCTCCATGATGCGGTCGGCGATGGCGTCGCGGTTGATCCCCATCGAGAGCGCCTTCCTCACGCGCGCGTCGCGGAACGGGTTCTTCTCGAGCGGCTTGCCGGCCTTGTCGGTCACGAAGGGCGGCGACTTGTCGGTGCTCTGGTTCAGGTGGACGTAGATCACCCGGTTGGAGACCTTGTCCACGAGGTTGAACTTCGCGTCCTTCGAGAGCTTCGCGATGTCCGAGGTGGGCACCGTCTCGATCATCTGGACGTCGCCGGACAGGAGCGCGGCCACGCGCGCGGCCGGGTTCGTGAGGATCTTGAAGGTGACCTTGTCCCACGGCTCCTCGCCGCCCCAGTAGCCGTAGTTGGCCCTGAGCACGACGCGCTGGTTGGGGACGTACTCGGCGAACTTGTAGGGGCCGGTGCCGATCGCCGCCTTGCCGCTGTTGTAGTCCTCGGTGGCCGCCTTCTCGCCGGCGCCCTTGGAGACGATGAGCACGGAGGCGAGATCGCTCGGCAGCAGGACATGGGCCGTCGCGGTCTTGAAGATCACCGTGTGCGGGTCGACCACCTTCACGTCGACGATGGGCTTGGTGAACGTGGCGAAGGACGACGGGCTGTTCGGCACGTTCGGCACGCGCTTGAGCGTGAACACGACGTCGTCGGCCGTGAAGGGCGAGCCGTCGTGGAAGCGCACGTTCTGCCGCAGCTTGAATTCCCACGTGAGGTCGTCCACCGCGCGCCAGGACGTCGCGAGGCCCGGAACGGGCTTCTGGTTGGCGTCGCGCTTGATGAGGGGCTCGAACACGTGCAGCAGCATCGAGTTGTTCGGCGACAGGTTGTGGTAGTGCGGATCCATCGAGGTGATGGCCGCCTGCAGGCCGATCGATACCTCGCGATCCTTGGCGGCCGCCGCGAGCGGCAGGGTGGCGAGGGCCAGCGCGGTGAGCGCGAGTCGCAGGGTGCGCGTCATGGGGTCGGGACTCCTTCGGGATGATCTCGGGGCGGGGCGCGGAAAGAGCCGTGGGCCTTCCCGGGCGCTTCCGATGATACCGCCATTCGGCGTCGCGACCGCGTCTCAGGCGGCGGCGAGGAAGGCCTCGAGCTCCCCGAGGGGCGCCGCCTTGTCGACCGCGGCGCAGCCGAGCGCGTCGAGCAGGATGAGGGTGACGCGCCCCGACTCGTTCTTCTTGTCGCGGCCCATCGCCTCGAGCCAGGCGGCCGTCGGCATCCGCGGCGGCTGCGTGGGCAGCTTCGCGCGCCCGAGGAAGGCGACGAGGCGGTCGGCATCGGCCGCGCGGAGCCGGCCGAGCCGCACCGAGAAACGGGCGGCCATCGCCATGCCGGCGGCGACCGCCTCGCCGTGCAGCCAGGCGCCGTAGCCCTGGACGGTCTCGATCGCGTGGCCGAACGTGTGGCCGAGGTTGAGCAGGGCGCGGGGGCCGCTCTCGCGCTCGTCGAGAGCGACGATCTCGGCCTTCACCTCGCAGGAGCGATGGATCGCGTGCGCGAGCGCGGCGGGATCGCGCGCGAGCAGCGCGTCGAGATTCGCCTCGAGCCAGGCGAAGAAGCCCGCGTCGCGGATGGCGCCGTACTTCACGACCTCGGCGAGGCCCGCCCGGAATTCGCGCTCGGGCAGGCTCGAGAGCGTGTCCGTGTCGGCGAGCACCGCGAGCGGTTGGTGGAAGGCCCCGATCATGTTCTTGCCGAGCGGGTGATTGATGCCCGTCTTGCCGCCCACGGACGAATCGACCTGCGCGAGGAGCGTGGTGGGCACCTGCACGAAAGCGATGCCGCGCTGGTAGCTCGCGGCCGCGAAGCCGGCCAGGTCGCCCACGACGCCGCCGCCCAGCGCGACCAGGATCGTCCTGCGGTCCGCCCGGGCCTCGAGCAATGCCCCGAAGACGGCATCCAGGGTCTGCCACGTCTTGAACTGCTCGCCATCGGGAATCACGATGCGCCCCGGCGTTGCGCCTGCGGCCACCAGCGTGCGCTCGAGACGGTCGGCGTAGAGGGGCGCGACGGTGTCGTTCGTCACCACGATGGCCCGTCGGCCGCCGACGTGGGGCGCGAGCCGCTCGGCGCGATCCAGCAGTCCCGGCCCGATGTGGATGGGATAGCTGCGCTCGCCGAGCCCGACGACCAGGGTCCGTGACGTCATGGCGCGGCCGATCCGGAGTCCTCGCGGTTCAGCGCGTCGATCACCCGCTGCGCGAGCGAACCCGGGCTCTGCGCGCCGCTGTCGACCACCAGGTCGGCGCACTCGCGGTAGAAGGGGTCGCGCCTTTCGAGCAGGTCGCGCAGGATCTCGCGCCGGTCGCCTTGGGCGAGCAGCGGCCTCGCCGTGTCGCGCTTGGTGCGTTCGTGCAGGTGATCCAGGGAGACGCGCAGGTAGATGACCGTGCCGCTCGCGCGCATCGTGCGCCGGTTCTCCTCGGCGAGCACGGCGCCGCCGCCGGTCGCGACGACGGTCCCGCGGCGCGTGGCGAGCTCCGCCAGCACCTGGGACTCGCGCCGCCGGAAACCGGCCTCGCCCTCGATCTCGAAGATCGTGGCGATGGGCACGCCGGTGCGCTCCACGATCTCGCGATCGCAGTCGATGAACTCGCGCCCCAGGCGGCGCGCGAGCGCCTTGCCCACGGTGGTCTTGCCCGCTCCCATCATGCCCACGAGAAAGAGATTGCGATCGTCCATCGGCCGTGAATCCGCCCCTACGACGAGGATAGCGCAGAAACGAAAAGCCCCGGCAGCACCGGGGCTCGTCGGTCGCGGCGCCGCGCTCAGCGGACCGTGAGGGTGTCCTTCACGATCTTGGGCGTCACGAAGATCAGCAGCTCGGTCTTGTCGTCCTGGCGGCTCGTGCGCTTGAACAGGTAGCCGAGAACCGGGATGTCGCCCAGCAGGGGCACCTTCTCGACCGTGGTGCGGGTCGTCTGCTCGAAGATGCCGCCCAGCACGATCGTGTCGCCGTTGTCGCAGAGCACCTGGGTGGTGACCCGCTTGGTGTCGATCGAGGGCGTGTTCTGGACGATGCGGCTGCCCACGGAATCCTTCTTCACTTCGAGGTCCATGATGATCTTGTCGTCCGGCGTGATGCGCGGCGTGACCGACAGCTCGAGCACCGCGTCGCGGAAGGAGACCGTCGTCGCGCCGCTGGCGGCCGCCGTCTGGTAGGGAATCTGCTCGCCCTGCGAGATCACCGCCTTGCGCTTGTCCGCGGTGATGACGCGCGGGCTGGAGACCACCTTGCCGCGGTTGTCCGCTTCGAGCGCGGAGAGCTCGATGTTCACGAGGTTTCCGCTGCCCAGGTTCAGGATCGACAGGGCCAGCTGGCCCGCGGCGCCCGCGACGGGGAGGTTCACGTTGAGCTGCTCGGGTTGGCCGCCGATGGGCAGGCCGAGGCCCGGGCCGTTGAGGGGCTGGACCGTGCTGGCGAGCTGCGAGGAGCCGCGCGAGATCGGGTTGTTCGACAGCGGGCTGGAGGTATCGACGAGCGAGCCGGAGACGCCGTAGTTGCGGTTGCCCGAGGTGAAGGCGGACTGCGTGCCGAAGCGCGCGCCCAGCTGGCGGCCCCACTTGTCGTCCGCGATCACGATGCGCGCCTCGATCATCACCTGGCGGACCGGGACGTCGAGCTGCAGGATCAGGCGGCGGGCCTCCTCGAGGCGGTTGCCGGTGTCCTGCACGAAGAGCGTGTTGGTGCGCTCGTCGACGGTGGCGCTGCCGCGCTTGGAGAGGATGCGCTGGTCCTTGTCCGACAGGAGCTTCTTGAGGTCCTCGGCCTTCGCGTAGGAGAGGGCGAACGACTCGGTGCGCACCGGCTCCAGGTCGGAGATCTGGGCGTTGGCCTCGAGGGCGAGCTTTTCCTTGGCGGCGAGCTCGTCCGTGGGCGCGATCAGCACCACGTTGCCGTTCTTGCGCTTCGACAGGCCCTTCGACTGCAGGATGATGTCGAGCGCCTGGTCCCAGGGAACGTCCTTCAGGCGAAGCGTGAGGTTGCCGCCGACCGTGTCGCTCGTGATGATGTTCAGGCCCGTGAAGTCGGCGATCACCTGGAGCACCGCCCGAACCTCGACGTTCTGGAAGTTGAGCGAGAGCTTCTCGCCGGCATAGCCGGGGTTGGAGCTCTGCACCAGCTTGTTCGGGTCTTCCTTGACCGGCTTCACTTCCAGGATGAACTGGGTGTCGGTCTGGTAGGCCGAATACTCCCAGATGCCGCGCGGCTCGATCACCATCCGCGCGGTGCCGCCCTGCTCGAAGGCGTCGACGTAGCGGACCGGGGTGCCGAAATCGCCCACGTCGAGGCGCCGGACGAGGTTCTTCGGCATCGACGTGTTGATGAAATCGACCACGACGGTGCGGCCCTGCATGCGGATGTCGATGCCCGTGTTGGCCGAGGAGAGGTCCACGATCACGCGTCCCTCGCCGGCGTTGCCACGGCGGAAATCCACGTCCCGGATGTTCTGGCGCACGGTGCCGGGCGGCGTCTCGGCGAAGACCGCCGCCATCGCGGCCTGCCCCGGGCGGTCCGTGGCCGAAGGCGAGGCGCTGGCGGGAGCCTGCGACGCGTCGATCGTCACCACGAGGAGGTTGCCCTCGATCGCGGAGGTGTAGGTGAGGCTGCGCGCCAGGTTCATCACCAGGCGGGTGCGGTTGGCCGTCTGCACCACCGAAACGCTCTTCAGGTCGCCTTCGCCGGCCTCGACCTGGTTGCGGGCGAGGGCGCTGGTGGTCTCGGGAAGGTCGATCGCGATGCGGGCGGGGTTCGTGACGGCGAAGCTCTGGGGCAGGGCCTTCAGCGGCTCCTTGAGCCCGATCTTCACGAGGATCTTGCCGCCCTGGATGGACGAGAAGTTGATCGACTCCACGGCGTTCTTGGTGCCCTGGGCCCAGGCGAGCGGGGCCGCGAGTGCGAGGGCGAGCGCCGCCAGGGCGCCCGGAAGCACGCCGGCGATTCGGTTGCGGATGACGTTCGCGATCACTTTCTATCCCCTTTGCTGGCCTCTTCGAGCAGGGGCAGCACACTCTGCCGCTCCGCCCAGTCGCCGGCGCTGTCTTGGACGATTTCCTTGAGCTTGATCTCGGCATCGGTGATGTCCGTGATCAGGCCGAAGTTCTGGCCCATGTAGTTGCCCTTCTTGACGCGGTAGAGCGTCTTGTCCGCGCGTACGATCGCGAACATGTCCTTGCCCTGCTGCAGGGTGCCCACCATCTTGAGCTGCTCGAGCGGGAAGGCCTCCAGCGGCTCCTTGCGGCGGTTCAGGTCGGGCGCGAGGCCGCCGGCGCCCTCCTTGGAAGTGATCTTGCGGGGCTTGAACGGGTCGGCGAGGTCGAAGCCCTCGTAGGTGAACGGCTCGAAGGGCTTCACGGCGGGCAGCGCCTCGATCTTGCGCGGCAGGCCCTTTTCGGAGTCCTTCACGAACTGCCGCAGCTCGTCCATCTCGGAGCTGCACGAAGCGAGGAGAACCGCGACGGCGGGAAGGATCAGCAGGCGCTTCATCACTTGCCTCCGGCCTTCTTGGCGGCCTTGTCCTTGGCGGCCTTCTTCTGCTTGGAGACTTCCTCGTCGTCGAGGTAGCGGTACGTCTTGGCGACCGCTTCCATGGAGAGGGTGCCTTCCTTGTTGGGCGGGTCGACCTTGAGGTCGGTGAGCAGCACGATGCGCGGCATCTTGGCCACGTCGCTCGCGAACGCCCCGAGGTCGTGGTAGTTGCCCGTCACCTTGAGGTTCACGGGCAGCTCGGCGTAGAACTCGGTGAAGTTCTCGGTCTGGCTCGGCTTGAAGAGCTCGAACGCGAGGCCGCGTCCCAGGCCCGCCTGGTTGATGTCGATGAGCAGGGCGTCCATCTCGCTCTTGTTCGGCAGCTGCTTCAGGAGCGCGCCGAAGGACTGCTCGATCTCGGCACGCTGCTGCTTGTAGGCGTCGAGGTTCACCGCGAGCTTCTTCTTCTCGAGGAAGGTCTGTTTCTGCTTGTCGACCTCGACGCGGCCGGCCTCGATGGCCTCGTTCTGGGCCTGCCAGAGCAGGAAGAACGCGCCGATCTGGATCGCCAGGAAGATGAGGCCCATGGCGCCGAACTTGATCGGCCAGGGCCAGTTGCCGGGCTGCTTGGGGTCGAGGGAGCGAAGTTCTTCGAGCAGGTTCATTTCGCCCCCGCCGGCTTGGCGGCGCCCGCGGCGCCCTTGGCCGTGGCCTTGCCGTCATCGGCCTTGGCCCGCTTCACCGAGATGTTCATGCTGAACTCGTTCACCCGCTTGTTCGGGTTGTTGTCGAGCAGCACGGCCTTGATCTCGACGAGCTCCGGGTTCTCCAGGTACGGGGAGGCGCCGAGGTTGCGCATGAGGGTGGAGACGCGCGCGTTCGACTGGGCATAGCCCATGACGTTGACCTTCACGCCGGTCTGCTTGATCTGCTTGAGGTAGATGCCCTCGGGGAGCTGGCGCAGCAGCTGGTCGAGCAGCTGCACGGGCTCGGAGCGGTTGCTCTGGAGCCCCTCCACGACCTGCTTCTTGGCGAGCAGCGAGGCGGTTTCCTCGCGGATCTTGCGGATCTCCTCGATCTGCTTGTCGAGCTTGTCGATCTCGCCCTTCATGTAAGCGACGTTGGCCTTCTGCTGCTGTTCCTGCTGGTCCAGGAAAAGCCAGACGGCGCCCGCCACGAGCAGGCCGATGACGGCCGACAGGGCGGCCACCACCATGAACTGCTGCTGGCGTCGCTTTCGCTTCTCTTCCCGGTGGGGAAGAAGGTTCACGCGGATCATGACGGGTCGAACCTCCGCATGGCGAGGCCGCAAGCCACCATGAGCGACGGGGCGTCCAGCGTGAGCTGGCGCGGCTTGATCTTGGAGGAAAGCGCCATGTTGGCGAAGGGGTTGGCCACCAGGGTGTGAACCTGGGTGCGCTGGGACACCATCTCCTCCAGCCCGTCGAGCATGGCGCACCCGCCGGTGAGGAGGATGTGGTCGACCTTGTTGAACTGGGTGGAGGTGAAGAAGAACTGCAGCGCGCGCTGGATCTCCAGCACGATCTTCTCGTTGAACGGCGCGAGGACGTCCGGGCCGTAGTTCTCCGGAAGGCTCCCGACCCGCTTGGCGGCCTCGGCCTCCTCGGGGGGCATGTCGAACGCCCGGGCGATTTCCTGGCTCAGCTGGTTGCCGCCGATCTGCTGCTCGCGCGTATAGACGGTCTGCCCGTTGTGCAGGACGGTCACCCGGGTGACCGTCGCGCCGATGTCCACGATCACCGTGACGTCGCTCTCGCGGACCCCGGCATTGCCTCCGCAGATGAGCTCGAAGGCGCATTGGGAGGCGTAGGACTCCACGTCCATCACGATGGTCTTGAGGCCGGCCGCCTCGGCGGCGGCGACTCTGTCCTCGATCTTCTCCTTGCGGGAGGCGGCGATCAGGACCTCGACCTCCTCGTCGCCCGAAGGCGCCGGGCCGAGCACCTGGAAGTCGAGGTTCACCTCGTCCAGGGAGAACGGAATGTACTGGTTCGCCTCGCTCTGGACCTGGACTTCCATGTCCTCTTCCCGCTGGTTGCCGGGCAGGATCACCTTCTTGGTGATCACGGCGGCGGCCGGGAGGGCCATGGCGATGTTCTTGATCCGGGAGCCGAGGTTCTTGTGGGCGCGCTTGATGGCCTCGCCCGCCGCCTCGATGTTGGCGATGTTGCCGTCGACCACCGTGTCCTTGGGAAGCGGCTCGATCGCGTAGCGCTCCACGCGATAGACGTTCCGCCCGGCCTCGGCGATTTCCACCATCTTCACGGAAGACGAACTGATGTCGCAGCCAATGAGCGGCGGCGTCTTCGCCTTCAGGAAGTCGAATTGGGCGGCCAACTTTTCTTTAATCATGGTGGAGGCTTAGCACCCACTACGAAGAATCTACTTTAGATGCTAGCAACAAGCCCTAGGAGTGTAAAGCCTTTTTTGGGGAGCCGTTCCGCACCCCGCCTTGTCTATAATGTCCGCGGACCATCCCGGGCCTCACCGGGACGAACCCCGCCGCCTCCGCTCCCGCCAAGCCCATGACCTCCCGTTGGTGGTTCTACCCCGCCCTGATTCTCGTGTCGCTGGTCTTCGTCGTGGCCGGCGTGGCGGCGCTCACGGTGGTGCTCCTGTGGCCCAGCCTGCCCTCCCTGGAGGCGCTCACCGACTACCGGCCGAAGATCCCGCTGCGGGTCTACAGCGCCGAAGGCGAGCTGATCGGCGAGTTCGGGGAGGAAAAGCGGGCCGTGGTCCGCATCAAGGACGTCCCGGACGTGATGAAGCAGGCGATCCTCGCGGCCGAGGACGACCGGTTCTACCAGCATGGCGGCGTCGACTTCGCCGGCGTGGCCCGCGCCGCGCTCGCGAACGTCCAGGGTCGCCGGGAAGGGGCCAGCACCATCACGATGCAGGTGGCCCGCACCTTCTTCCTGACCCGGGAGAAGACGATCGCGCGCAAGCTCTCCGAGGTCCTGCTCGCCTTCAAGATCGAGGCTTCCCTCAACAAGGACCAGATCCTCGAGCTGTACCTCAACCAGATCTTCCTCGGGAGCAGGGCCTACGGCTTCGCTTCCGCCGCCAGCGTCTATTTCGGCAAGAGCCTCGCGGACATCACGCCGGCCGAGGCCGCGATGCTGGCGGGCCTGCCCCAGGCGCCTTCCCGCCAGAATCCGTTCGTGAACCCGAAGCGGGCACAGCAGCGGCAACATTATGTTCTGCGGCGCATGAGCGACCTGGGCTGGCTCGCGCCCGACGCGTACAAGAAGGCGCTCGCCGAACCTCTTCGCCTCAACGTGGACCAACGCGAAACGTTCGCATTCCGGGCCGATTACGTGGCCGAGATGGCGCGGGCGGCCGTCTTCGAGCAGTACGGCGAGCCGGCCTACGTGAGCGGGATCCGGGTCTACACGACAGTCCGTCGCAAGGATCAGGAGGCCGCCAACGCGGGCCTGCGCCAAGGCGTGCTGGAGTACGACCGCCGGCACGGCTACCGGGGGCCCGAGGCGTTCGTGGATCTTCCCGCCGCGGCCGGGCCCGAGCTGGACGAGGCCATCGAGGACGCGCTGGCCGAACGCGAGACGGTCGGGGATCTCGTGCCGGCTGTCGTCATGGCGGCTTCGGCCAAGGAGGTCACCCTGGTGATGCGCCGGGGCGATCCCGTCACGGTGTCGGGCGACGGTCTCAAGTTCGTGGCCCGCGCGCTGGCCGATCGCGCGAATCCGGACAAGGCCGTCCGGCGGGGCGCCATCGTGCGCCTGCAGCCGGCCGACAAGGGCGTCTGGTCCATCGCGCAACTGCCCAAGGTCGAGGCGGCGCTGGTCGCCCTGGATCCCTCGAACGGCGCGATGCTTGCCGTGGCGGGCGGGTTCGACTTCGCGGCCAACAAGTTCAACCACGCGACGCAGGCATGGCGGCAGCCGGGCTCCAGCTTCAAGCCCTTCATCTATTCGGCGGCGCTCGAGAAAGGCTTCACACCGGCCACCGTGCTCAACGACGCCCCTTTCGTCATCGACGCGGCCAAGACCGGCGGGCAGCTCTGGGAGCCCAAGAATTACGACGGCAAGTACGAAGGTCCGATGCGCCTTCGCATGGCCCTCGCCAAGTCCAAGAACATGGTGTCGATCCGCCTGTTGCAGTCGATCGGTCCGGGGTACGCGCAGGACTACATCCAGAAGTTCGGCTTCGATCCGAAGCTGCACCCGGCATACCTCACGATGGCCCTGGGTGCCGGTTCCGCGACGCCCCTGCAGATGGCCGGCGCCTACTCCACGTTCGCGAACGGCGGTTACCGCGTGAAGCCCTGGTTCGTCGCGAAGATCGTGGACGACCGTGGGGAACTGCTCTACCAGGCGAAGCCGGAAGTGGCGGGCACCGACGCCGAGCGCGTGCTCGACCCGCGCAACGCGTTCCTCATGACCAGCATGATGCGGGACGTTGTCCGCATGGGCACCGCCACCCGGGCGATGACGCTGGGGCGCGGCGACCTGGCCGGCAAGACCGGCACGACCAACGATCACATCGACGCCTGGTACGCGGGATTCAATCCGAAGGTGGTCGCGGTGGCCTGGATCGGGTTCGACACGCCGGCGCCGCTCGGGGCCAACGAGACCGGCGGCTTCGCCGCCCTGCCGATGTGGATGACGTACGCGGGACGCGTCCTCAAGGGCGTCCCCGAAGCGGAATTCGAGCCGCCGTCGGGCATCGCGGTGGCCCACATCAATCCGGCCACGGGGTTCCGCGAGCCCGACGGCCGCAGCAAGACCCTCGAGTACTTCTACCAGGAGTCGCTGCCGGGCAGCGGCGAGGAGGGGGCGGTGGCCCGTGATGCCGCCAAGCCCCCGGAAGAAGTGCGCAACCAGATCTTCTAGGCCGTCCGGGAGCGACCTTGGGCAAGAACCGTTCGCGCCGCGACGACAATCTTCGCCGGCACATCGCCTACCTCGCCGCTCGGCTGATGGCCGAGGAAGGGGTCGCGGACTACGGCACCGCCAAGCAGAAGGCCGCGCGACAGGCCGGCCTCGTCGACGCCAACCTCCTTCCCGACAACCGCGAGATCGAGGCCGCCCTGCGCGAATTCCAGGACCTCTACCAGAGCGACCAGCAGCCCGGCGAATTGCGCCGGCTGCGCGAGGTCGCCGTGAAGGTGATGCGCGATTTCGCCGACTTCCGCCCGGCGCTGGTCGGCGCCGTGCTCAACGGCACCGCCAACCAGTTCTCGGAGGTGACGCTTCAGCTCTTCACCGACGACCCGAAGGCGCTGACCCTGTTCCTCCTGAACCGCCGCTACCGTTTCGAGTCCGCGGAAAGGCGCGTGCGGATCGGGGATGCCTGGGCCGACCTGCCGCAGGTGCTCCTCGAGGTCGACGGCGCGCCGGTGACGCTCACCGTCTATTCACGTGACGACGAGCGCATGGCGCCCCGGCAAAGGGCGGACGGCGAGGGGCCGGCGCGCGCGCGGCTGGAGGACGTCGAAGCGCTGCTCGCGGCCTAGCGACCGGCGAGGGCGCGGGCGGCGTCGAGGGCGAAATAGGTCAGGATGGCGTCGGCGCCGGCGCGCTTGAAGGCGAGGAGCGACTCCATCATGCAGGCCGGGCCGTCGAGCCAGCCCTGCGCCGCGGCCGCCTGCAGCATCGCGTATTCGCCGCTCACCTGGTACACCGCGGTGGGCACGCCGAAGGTGTCCTTTACGCGGCGGACGATGTCCAGGTAGGGCATGCCCGGTTTCACCATGACCATGTCCGCACCCTCCTCGAGGTCGAGCGCGATCTCGTGCAGGGCCTCGTCGGTGTTGGCCGGATCCATCTGGTAGGTCTTCTTGTCGCTCTTTCCCAGGCTGGTTCCCGACCCCAGCGCATCGCGGAAGGGGCCGTAGAACGACGAGGCGTACTTGGCCGAGTAGGCCATGATCCGGGTGTGGATGAGGCGGCGGCTGTCCAAGGCGGCGCGGATGGCCCCGATGCGGCCATCCATCATGTCCGAAGGGGCCACCATGTCGACGCCGGCGCCCGCGTGGGTGAGCGCCTGCTTGCAAAGAACCTCGATGGTCTCGTCGTTCAGCACGTAACCCGAGGCGTCGATGAGGCCGTCCTGCCCGTGGCTCGTGTACGGATCGAGGGCGATGTCGGTCATCACGCCCAGCCCCGGGAAGCGCTTCTTGAGCTCGCTCACGCACCGCGGAACCAGGCCGTCCGGATTGAAGGCTTCCTCGGCGAGCGGGGTCTTGAGGGACGGCTCGATGACCGGGAACAGGGCGATCATCGGCACTCCCAACGTGAGTGCTTGCTCCGCAACCGGAAGGAGTTCGTCGACCGTGCGCCGGAAGACGCCTGGCATCGAGGCCACGGGCTGGACCTGCTTCGCGCCATCGAGCACGAAGACCGGGAGGATGAAGTCGTCCGCGGACAGGCGACTTTCCTGCATGAGGCGGCGGGAGAAATCGTCGTGGCGCATGCGGCGGGGGCGCCGCGTGGGGTACTTGCCGAAAGGGAAGGTCATCGCGATCGAAGTGGCTTGGGGCGCGGGAACTTTAGCATGGGCATCGCGCTCTCAATCTGCGAAGGATCACTCCTTCCCCGCTTCTCCTCCCTGAGCGGGTGCCTTAATCCCATTAAGGCTTTTTTGCCCCGGCTACTTCCCCTTCAGCCGGGGCTTTTGTTTTTGGCGGGGAGGTTTCGCCGAACCATCCCCCGATGCGAGCGCTTGCCTCGGCGATGCCGGTGCGCTTCATGCTCGAAAACAACTGGATGGTCGCTCCCGGATAGAGGAGGGCCAGCTCCTTGCGGGCCGCGGCGAGCGTGCGATGCGCGGCCTGCGCCGAAAGCTTGTCCGACTTGGTGAGCAGGACATGCAGGTCCCTGCCCGCCGGCCGCAGCCAGTCGAGCAGCCGACGGTCGAGCGGCGTGAGCGGGTGGCGGGAATCCATCACGATGACCACCCCCGCGAGCGCCCCCCGTCCGCGCACGTAGTCGCCCACGAGGGTGTGCCAGTGTTCGCGAACCGCGACGGGCACGCCGGCGTAGCCGTAGCCCGGCAGGTCCACGAGGAAGCCGTCCTCGTCGACGGCGAAGAAATTGATGAGCTGCGTGCGGCCGGGCGTCTTGCTCACGTAGGCGAGGCGCCGCCGTCCCGTGAGCGTGTTGATGGCGCTCGACTTTCCGGCGTTCGACCGGCCGATGAAGGCGACCTCGGGCTGGGCGTCCGGCGGAAGCAGCTTCGGGTCGTGGACCGAGATGATGAAGCGGGCGTTCTCGAGGCGCATCGGGTCAGGACCCGCTTCGGCGCGGCATCGGCGACGGCGCACTGGCGGCGCGAGGGCTCGCTACGGTAAAATCGTGAGGTTTGGGCAAGGTGTCCCTAAAAGATCTCGAGGATCGGCAATGCGTCTTCTGACCGGCGGTTGGGTGGTTTCGGCAATAGTCTACGCAACCGCGGCGTTTGCCGCCGCGCCGGCGCCCGCGCCGAAGGCGGATCTGGAGAAGGGCAAGCAGACGGCGATGACGATCTGCGCCGCCTGCCACGGTCCGGACGGCAACAGCCCGATTCCCGTCAATCCGAACCTCGCGGGGCAGCACGCCGAGTACATCGCCGCCCAGCTCGCCGCCTTCAAGGGCGGCACGCGCGCGAGCCCGATCATGGCCGGCATGGCGGGCACGCTGCAGCCCGACGACATGCGCAACGTCGCCGCATACTTCTCGCAGCAGGTTCCCAAGGGCGGCGTCGCGAAGGACAAGGCGCTCGCCGAACGCGGCCAGGTCATCTGGCGGGCGGGCATCAAGCAGGGCAACGTGCCGGCCTGCGCCGGGTGCCACGGCGCCGCCGGCGCGGGCATTCCCGCCCAATACCCGCGCCTTGCGGGGCAGTACGCGGAACACACGCTCGGCTGGCTCAAGGCCTATGCGAGCGGCGCGCGCGCCAACGGCGTGATGGGCCCCATCGCCTCGCGGCTCAGCGAGGCGGACATGAAGGCGCTGGCCGAGTACATCGCCGGCCTTCGCTAGGCCGCCAGGCCTGCCGTCGCGGACGAGTCCGTCTCGTCCACTCCCGTTTCCCGGTAGCGGTTCCGGCCCTCGCGCTTGGCGCGGTAGAGGGCGACGTCGGCCGCGTGCGTGAGCGCGTCGGGCGTGAGGCCGTCCGCGGGATGGAACGCTCCCCCGATGCTCACGCCGATGGCGGCAATCTCGCCTCCGAGCGCATAAGGTCGGGACAGCGCCTCCAGCAGCTTCGCCGCCACGGCGCGCGCGCCCTCGGCGCCCGTCGCCGGCAGGATGGCGAGGAACTCGTCGCCGCCCAGGCGGCCCACCGTGTCCGAGGCGCGCATGCACTCGCGCGCGCGCGCGCCGACCTGCGCGAGCAGCGCGTCGCCCGCCGCGTGGCCGAGCGAATCGTTCACGGCCTTGAAGCCATCGAGATCCAGGAGCAGGACGGCGAGCGGCTCCGCCTGGCGAGCCGCGATCTGCACCGCCTGCGCGAGCCGGTCGTCGAGCAGGCTGCGGTTCGGCAGGCCCGTCAGCCGGTCGAAGTGCGCGAGCTGCTCGATCCGCGCGCGGTCGGCCCGGGCGCGACGCTGCGTCTGGACGAACGCGATCACGAGCCCGACCAGGACCACGATCGTGCCGCCCAGGAGCCACTTCACGGTCACGCGCCGGGCCTCCGCCAGGCGGATCTGCTCGAGGGTCCTCGCATGGATCTCGCCCGTGACGATGGCCATGGCGCGCCGCACGGCGGCGAGCGATTCCTCCTCGGCACCCTGCGGCCGGGCCGACTCGGGGCTGCGGCTCGCGAGCGCCGCCGCGTCGAGGAAGTCACGGGCGGGCCCCTCGACCGACGCGAGCGCGGCGGCGAATCGCGGCTGTTCCGACGCCTTCGCGCGCAGGTACTCCAGGTCGGTCTCCACGCCCACGCGTTCGGCGGCAAGCCCCTGCGCGACCGGCGCGCGCGTCGCGGCGGCGCGGCCCGCGACCGAGCGCGCCACGCGCTGCAGGCCGTCCTTGAGCGACTCGAGGCCGTCCTTCACTTCCTGCACCGCGATCATCTCGCGGGAGAGCTCGGATTCCTTCTCGACGTCGCTGAAGAGGAGCGCCGCGAGGGCCGCGATCACGATCGCCGTGATCGCGAGCCCGGCTCCCGCGATGCGGCCCGCCGAAGGCGACAACGCTAGCCGGCCCGGAACGCTTCGCGCGCCGCCGCGAGCGCCGCCTCGATCTCGGCCTTGCCGTGCGCGGCCGACACGAAGCCGGCCTCGAAGGCCGACGGCGCGAGATAGACGCCGCGGTCGAGCATCGCGTGGAAGAAGCGGTTGAACGCTTCCTTGTCGCTCTGCATGACTTCCGAGAACGTCGCCGGCAGCGAGGCGCGGAAGAAGATCCCGAACATGCCGCCCAGGCTCGTGCCGCTGAAGGGAACCCCCGCGGATTTCGCCTCGCGAGCGAGGCCTTCCACGAGCGCCGCGGTCGTCGCCGAGAGCGAGTCGAAGAACCCGGGCGCGAGCACGCGCTTGAGCGTCGCGAGGCCCGCCGTCACCGCCACCGGGTTCCCCGATAGCGTGCCCGCCTGGTAGACCGGGCCCTCGGGCGCGAGCTTCGCCATGATGTCGCGGCGTCCGCCGAACGCGCCCACCGGCATGCCGCCGCCGATCACCTTGCCGAGGGTGGTGAGGTCCGGCTTCACGCCGAACACGCCTTGCGCGCCCTGGGGGCCCACGCGGAACCCGGTCATCACCTCGTCGAAGATGAGCACGGCGCCGTGCTTCGTGCACAGCGCGCGCAGCGTGTCGACGAAGGCCTGCGAGGGCCGGATGAAGTTCATGTTGCCGGCCACCGGCTCGAGCACGACGGCCGCGATCCGCTCGCCGAACTTCGCGAACGCATCCTCGGCCTGCTGCGGGTCGTTGTAGTCGAGCACCAGCGTCTGCGAGGTGAGCTCGGGCGGCACCCCGGCCGACGTGGGATTGCCGAAAGTGAGCGCGCCCGAGCCGGCCTTCACGAGCAGGAAGTCGCTGTGGCCGTGGTAGCAACCCTCGAACTTCACGATGAGGGAGCGGCCGGTGAAGCCGCGGGCCAGGCGCAGCGCGCTCATCACGGCTTCCGTGCCGGAGCTCACGAGGCGGACCTGCTCGATCGAGGGCAGGGCCTTCACCAGGTATTCCGCCATCTCGAGCTCGAGCTCCGTCGGGGCCCCGAACGACAGGCCCTTCGCGGCGACCGCGCCGATCGCCTCGAGCACCTGCGGATCGGCGTGGCCCAGGATGGCCGGGCCCCAGGAGCCGACGTAGTCGATGTAGCGGCGGCCGTCGGCGTCGACGAGCCACGCGCCGCGGCCCTCGCGGAAGAAGACCGGCGTGCCGCCGACCGCGCGGAACGCGCGCACCGGGGAATTCACGCCCCCGGGGATCACCTTGCGGGAGGCTTCAAAGAGCTGCTGGCTGCGTTCGTACATGGGGGAAGTCTTCCGTGTCGAAGGGTCGGGAAAGGGCCCGCGCCGCCTGGGCGACGTCGGGCGCCTCGAAGAGCGCGGTGATGACGGCGATCATGTCTGCGCCGGCCGCGACGGCGAGGGGCGCGTTGGCCACGGTGATGCCGCCGATCGCCGCGACGGGAAGGCCCGAGGCGGCGCGGGCCTCGGCGAGCCTTTCGAGGGGCGCGCGCACGGCGCCGGGCTTCACGTTCGAGGCGAACACGCTGCCGATGCCCACGTAATCCGCGCCCGCTTCCGCCGCCGCGCGGGCGAGATCGGGCCGGTCGTAGCAGGAGACGCCGAGGATCCCCTCGGGCCAGGCATCGCGCGCGGCACGCGGATCGCCATCGCCGGCCCCGAGGTGGACGCCGTCGGCGCCGCACTCCCGGGCGAGCCTCGCGTCGTCGTTCACGATGAGGAGGGCGCCGCCATCGCGGCAGGTCCGCGCGAGGGCCTGCGCCTGGCGGGCCCGCTCGCGGGGCGAAAGACGCTTGGCGCGGTACTGCACGAGCCTCGCGCCCCCGGCGATCGCCAGCGCGACGAGGGCCGCGAGGACCTCGTCGTCCTCGCGCTCGGGCGTGATGGCGTAGAGGCCGCGCAGGCGCGCGGCCCCCTCAGCCTTCGTCGTCGCCATCGGCCTCGCGCGCCCAGAACAGGCGGTCGGGAATGTACTGGCCCATGCCGGGGCGGAAGGCCCGCTGCAGGGCGCGCCACGTGTAGTCCTGCGCCTCGTAGACCGCCTCCGGCACCTCGAGGCCGCGAGCGAGGTTCGCGGCGATCGCCGAGGCGAGCGTGCAGCCGGACCCGTGGTAGCTGCCCGGCAGGCGCTGCCAGGAATCCGAGCGCACCACCCCGTCGCGATGGTGCAGCGTGTTCACGACGGTGGCCGTCGCGTCGTGCGTGCCGGTCACGAGCACGTACTCGCACCCCATGTCGAGAAGGCGGCGCGCGCATTCGCCGTGGTCGGCGTCGTCCTCGTCGTCGCTGTCCGACAGGCGGCGCAGCTCGGGGATGTTGGGCGTGACCACGGTGCTCTGCGGCACGAGCAGCTCGCGGATGGCGGCGACGATCTCGTCGCCGCCGAACTCGTCGCCGCGCCCCGAGGCAAGCACCGGGTCGAGCACGAGCGGGATGTCGGGATAGTCCGAGACCACCTCCGCCACGACCGTCACGATCTCCGTGGACGCGAGCACGCCCATCTTGAAGGCGACGATCGGGATGTCCTCGAGGATGCAGCGCGCCTGGTCCGCGACCCAGTCGGGATCGAGCGCGAGGAAGCTCTCGACCCCGGCGGTGTCCTGGACCGTGATCGCCGTCACGACCGACAGCGGCAGGCAACCCATGCTCGCGAAGGTGAGGATGTCGGCTTGCAGTCCCGCGCCGGAGGTCGGGTCGGTCGCCGCGAAGGTGAGGACGGCAGGGGGTGAGGCGGTGGGTTCGGTCATGGGGCGGGGCGCGACGGGGGTAAACGCGGTTACACTGGATACCGTTCCGGCACCGGGGCGGCCGCGAGGCTCGCCGCGGCGTCCGGCCGTGCGGCAACCCGAGCGGGCGGCGAGTCCCGCATTCTACCTTTTTCGAGGCGCCCTCCCGTCCATGTCCGCCCCCGCCCCCGCCCCCCACGCGGCTCCCTTCCGAACCTGGATGTGCCTGGTCTGCGGACTGGTCTACGACGAGCAGGAGGGTTGGCCGGACGACGGCATCGTGGCCGGTACCCGCTGGGAGGACGTGCCGGCGAACTGGTGCTGCCCGGAATGCGGGGCGCGCAAGGACGATTTCGAGATGGTCGAGCTCTGAAAGGCTGTTCGAAATAGCTTCAAGACTTTGCGCTTGTAACTTGTTTTGATGGGGCAAAAGGCTTAGGCTAGCCCCTGTCAGCACCAAGTCGCCAACCGAAAGAGCGGCGGTGCGAGGGGAGCGTCGGCATTCCGGTTGCGCACGGGGGTGGGGAAAGGTCCGCGCGCGCCGTGCCTGCGAGCCCCGTTCCCGGGATCAGCGAGGAAGGCGTGGCAGACACGAAGAATCTCTCCGGCGTGCGCGTGATGGTGATCGACGACAGCAACACCATCCGTCGAAGCGCCGAGATATTCCTGATGCAGGCGGGCTGCCAGGTCATCCTGGCGGAGAACGGCTTCGACGCCCTCGCCAAGATCGCCGACCACGCGCCCGACCTCATCTTCGTCGACATCATGATGCCGCGACTCGACGGCTACCAGACCTGCGCCCTCATCAAGAAGAACGGCAAGCACAAGTCGACGCCGGTGATCATGCTCTCGTCCAAGGACAGCCTCTTCGACCGCGCGCGCGGCCGCATGGTCGGCTCGGACGAGTACCTCACCAAGCCTTTCACCAAGGAAAGCCTGCTACGCGCGGTCGAGACGCATCTCGCCCATCGCACCGCGGCCTAGCGCCTTTCCGACATTCCTCACGAAGCCCACGGAGCACAAAGCGATGCCGATCAAGAAAATCATGGTGGTGGACGATTCGCCCACCGAGCGCGCCTACCTCGAGAACCTCCTGAAGAAAAAGGGGTTCGAGGTGGTGCTCGTGGACAGCGGAGAGGCCGCGATCGAGCGCGCCAAGTCCGACCGGCCCGACCTCATCCTGATGGACGTCGTCATGCCGGGCCTCAACGGCTTCCAGGCGACGCGCGCCATCACGCGCGACGAGGCCACCAAGCACATCCCGGTCATCATCTGCACCACGAAGGACCAGGAGACCGACAAGATCTGGGGCCTGCGCCAGGGCGCCAAGGACTACGTGACGAAGCCGATCAACGAAGGCGACCTGATCGAGAAGATCAAGGCCTTCGGTTGACGGCGTCGGCGCGCGCCCCGTGGCACGACGAACCGGCCTTCGCGAATTCCAGCTGTCCGTCGCCGAGCGGCTGCGGACGGCCGCCTCGCGCGCGGCGCTCTCCTCGAAGCTCGGCTTCCAGGTGGCGGGGCGCAACTGGTTCGTGGCGCTGCACCAGGTGAGCGAGGTCATTCCCGTCCCGGCCTCGGTCGGCGTGCCGCTCACGCAGGCGTGGTTCCGGGGCGTCGCCAACGTGCGGGGCAACCTCTACAGCGTCGTGGACTTCTCCTCCTTCCAGGGCGGCGACGTCACGGGTGGCGGGCTCGAGCGTCGGGTGATCCTCGTCTCGGACAAGCTGGTGGGCGGCGCGGGACTGCTGGTCTCGCGCATGCTGGGCCTGCGCAACCCCGAGACGTTCACGCCGGCGGAGCGCCCGCAGGACGCGCCGCCGTGGCTGGGTGGGGTCTACACGGACGCGGCGGGCGCCGAATGGCGGGAACTGGACCTTCCGGCCCTCGCGAAGGAACGTCGTTTCCTCGAGGTCGGGATCGGATAACGTCGCCGGCCGCCACCAGGCGGCAAGGCGGGCACTACAGGGAGTCGCACACATGGCCAAAGCACCCTCGGCAAGACCGAAGACCTCGCTCGCGGATTTCTTCCGCCGGTTCACTTCGCCCAAGGCGAAGCCCGCCGCCCGCCCCGAGGCCGCGGGTCTCACGACCATGACCAACCTCACCGCGAGTGCGGGACCGGTGACCGCGACGCGCGCGCCGACGAGGCCGGCTGCCGCGCCGGGCAAGTGGTCCCTCCTCCAGTTCCGCATGCCCGTCATCGGCGACCGGCCGATCACGCAGCAGATGAACATCCTGGGCACGGTCGCCCTGGTGCTGGTGGCCCTCACCGCGCTCATGGTGTTCCTGGACGCGCGGGCCCGCTCGCAGAACGCGGCCTACGTGACCGTCGCCTCGCAGATGCAGTACCACACGCAGCGCCTCGCCAAGGCGGCGAGCCTCGCGGCCCGCGGCCAGCCCGCGGCCTTTCCGCAGGTGCAGGACAGCCGGGACGAGTTCGCGAACTACCTCACGGTGCTGCAGAACGGCGGCTTCGCCTTCGGGACGGACGTGCCCGCCGCCGCCGTCAACGAGGAGCTGAAGAGCCGCCTGGACGAGCTGGCGCAGCGCTGGCCGGAATCGTCCAACGCCGCGAGCGCCATCCTCGCGGCCAAGGGCGACCTGGTGACGCTCGCGCAGAACATCGCCCAGACCCGCGTGGGCTCGGAGGAGATGGCGACCCTCTCCCAGGAGCTCACGTCGCTCATGTCCCAGACGGGCTCGGCACCGGGCCAGGTGATCCGCGCCAACCGCATCACGAACCTCTCGGAGCGCCTGGGCCGCGGCTCGGCGGAAATTCTCGGCGCGGAGACCATCGATCCGGAAACGCCGTTCCTCATCGGCAAGGACACCAACGACCTGCGCGAGATCATCCGCGCGCTCGAAAGCGGCAGCGACGCCCTGCAGATCGTCCCCATCCGCGACGGCGAGGCGCGCGCGAAGCTGGGCGAGCTGAAGAAGACCTTCGCGGAATTCGAGAAGAACGTGGGCCCCATCCTGCGCGAGCTGCAGAAGCTCGTGTCGGCGCGCCAGGCCGGCGCGAAGCTCGTGGCGGGCTCCGAACAGCTGCAGTCCGCGGTGCAGCGCCTCCAGGAGGCGCTCCAGGCCGAGAAGCCCGTCGCCTCGCTCTTCGCGGTGTTCCTGTTCGCCACCCTCCTCGTCGGCGTCCTCGCCCTGATGGGCCTGGTGTTCCTCGCGGACTCGCGGCGCAGCGCCGCGGCGGCCGAGGCGGAGAACAAGCGCAACCAGGAGGCCATCCTGCGGCTGCTGAACGAGATGGGCGACCTCGCGGACGGCGACCTCACGGTGAAGGCGCAGGTGACCGAGGACATCACGGGCGCCATCGCGGACTCGATGAACTACACGATCGACGAGCTGCGAAACCTGGTGACGGGCGTGAACAACGCGGCCATCTCGGTGACCTCGAAGACGGAGCAGGCGCAGTCGATCTCGGCCCAGCTGCTCGGCGCCGCGGAACGGCAGTCGAAGGAGATCGAGGACACGACCTCGCAGGTGCTGCAGGTCTCGAAGTCGATCTCGGAGGTGTCCACGACGGCGGAGGAAGGCGCCCGGGTGGCCATGCGCTCCCTCGCGGCGGCCGACAAGGGCCGCGAGGCGGTGCAGAACTCGATCTCGGGCATGAACGAGATCCGCGGCCAGATCCAGGAGACGTCCAAGCGGATCAAGCGGCTGGGCGAATCCTCCCAGGAGATCGGCGAGATCGTGGAACTGATCTCGGACATCACGGAGCAGACGAACGTGCTGGCGCTCAACGCCGCCATCCAGGCGGCTTCGGCCGGCGAGGCGGGACGCGGCTTCTCGGTGGTGGCGGAGGAAGTGCAGCGCCTCGCGGAGCGCTCCGGCGAGGCGACCAAGCAGATCGGCGCGATCGTGAAGACCATTCAGGCGGACACGCAGGACGCGGTGGCCGCCATGGAGAAGTCGACCCAGGGCGTGGTGGAAGGCGCGAAGCTCTCCGACGCCGCCGGCCAGGCGCTCACGGAGATCGACACGGTGACGAAGAACCTCGCCCAGCTCATCCAGCAGATCTCGACCGCCACGCAGACGCAGGCGAGCGCCACGAACAAGGTGGCGCAGAACATGCAGGACATCCTCGAGATCACGCGGCAGACGACCCGCGGCACGCAACAGACGGCGAGCTCCATCAAGGACCTCTCTTCCGTGGCCCAGGAGCTCAAGAGCTCCGTCGCGGGCTTCAAGCTCTAGCCGATCCCAAGGACGCATGGCCGCCAATCCCGCCGCCAGCTTCGATCTCGGCCCCCTCACCTGGGTCAAGACGGAGATCGACCATTCGCTCGCGCAGGCGCGGGAGAATCTCGACAAGGTCGGCCTCGCGCCCGCCGAGCGGGCGCCGGTCAAGTACATCCTCACGCACCTGCACCAGGCGACGGGCGCCCTCGCGATGGTGGGCCTGGGTGCCGCCACGCGCTTCAACGAGGAGCTCGAGAAGCTGGTGGCCTCGATGGAAGGCTGCGAGGCGCTCGCCGTGCCCGACCGCGTCACCACCGCCAAGCGCGCCATCGG
This sequence comes from uncultured Lysobacter sp., assembly GCA_964587315.1. Classification (GTDB taxonomy): domain Bacteria; phylum Pseudomonadota; class Gammaproteobacteria; order Burkholderiales; family Usitatibacteraceae; genus FEB-7. The sequence goes on along the minus strand of CAZPLW010000007.1, from coordinate 2,876 downwards.
GGCGATCTCCGGGTACCTCGACGGGCTGCTCTCGGGTACGCCCGACCGGCCGATGGTGCTGCTCGCGGCGTACCTCGAACTCAATCGCGTGCGCGGGGCGACGGACGCGACCGAGGGCGATCTCTTCCATCCCGACCTCGATGCCTCGCTGCCGCCCATTCCCCGCGCACCCGTCGACGACGCGGTGCTCGCCAAGGGCCTCGCCGTCCAGCGGTCGCAGTACCAGCAGGGGCTGCTCAAGGTCCTGCGCTCGAGCGAGCCGCGCGAGGCGCTGGGCCACATGCAGGCGGCCGTCGCGGCTATCGAGTCGCTGCAGGCCGCGACGCCCAACCGCCCCTTCTGGAGCGCCGCCGCGGGCTTCTTCGACGCGCTCGCCTTCGACGGCCTCGCGCTGGATCCGGCCGTGCGCCCGCTCTTCGCGCGCGTCGACCAGCAGGTGAAGCAGCTGATCGAGGGCTCGCCCAAGGTGTCGGAGCGGCTCTTCCGCGACCTGCTCCTCGCCGTGGGCCGCGCGCGCCCGGTCACCGAGCGCGTGGCCGCGCTCAAGCAGGCCTACCGGCTCGACGAGCTGCTCGCGCGTCCCGCGAGCACGCGCTCGGACACCGACGACGAGGCCATCGTCACGCTCCTTCGCGAACTGCGCGACCTCACGGCGCAGCAGAAGGACACCTGGCTCAAGTACACCTCGGGCAACCGCGCGGCGCTCGAGCCCTTCGGCAAGCAGGCCCTCGCGCTCGCGGAGAAGGCCGGCCGCCTGCCGCACCGCGACCTGCAGCTCGTCTACAACCGCCTCACGGACGTCGCGCCCACGCTCAAGGCACGCGCCATCCCGCCCTCCGAGACGCAGGCGCTCGAGGTCGCCACTGCCTTCCTCTTCGTCGAGTCGGCCCTCGAGAACTACTTCAAGCTGGGCGAGCACTTCGAGCGCCAGGCGAAGGCCGTGGCCGAGCGCCTGAAGGCCGCGATGGCCGGCGAGGCCGTTCCGCCCATGGACACGGTCGAGGGCGGGCTGCTCGACGAGATGACGCGCCGTGCGCAGGAGAAGCTGCTCGTCTTCCAGGTGGGCCAGGAAGTGCAGGTGAACCTGCAGGGCATCGAGCAGGTGCTCGACGGGTTCTTCCGCGACCCGGCCAAGCGCCCGGACCTGAAGGGGCTGCCCACGCAGTTCGCGCAGGTGCAGGGCGCGCTCATGATCATGGAGCTCGACCGCGCGGCCGAGCTCAACGCCGCGGTGATGTCGCGCGTGCAGCAGTTCGCCGAGGGCACGCTCGACGGCAAGGGCGATGCGGCGGAGATGGTGGCCGAGGGCCTCTCGGCCCTGGGCCTCTACGTGACCGCGATCCAGCAGGGCGCGGCCCGCCCCGAGGACATCCTCACGCCCGCGCTCGTGCGTTTCGGCCTCGCCCAGGCGCCGGTGCCGGCCGCGGAAGAGGCGCTGCGCCGCACGGGCACGGTGGCGCCCATCGACCTCGAGCTGGCCAAGCAGAAGGTGCAGGCCCTCTACGAGGACTGGCGCGAGCAGCCCGCCGCCGAGGGCAAGGAGAAGCTCGAGCGCGCCGTCGACGAGCTCAAGCGCGACGCCGCCGTGATCGCGGACACCGAGGTCACCCGGCGCAGCGAGGAAGCGCTCGAGGCCATCCAGAACACCGTCGATCCGAGCCAGACCGGGGTGTTCCGCGCGCTCGAGGGTCTCGCCCCCGACAAGTCTCCCGAGACGCCCACGGCGCAGGTCGTGCAGCTGGTCGACGCGCCCGGCGCCGAGATCGACCGCGAGCTGCTGGAGATCTTCCTCGAGGAGGCGACGGAGGTCTGCGCGACGATCGCGCAGCACCTGGCGATCTGCCGTTCCGCGCCGCACGACAAGGAATCGCTCACCACGATCCGTCGCGGGTTCCACACGCTCAAGGGCAGCGGCCGCATGGTCGGCCTCACGGACCTGGGCGAGGTCGCGTGGCAGTGCGAGCAGGTGCTGAACAAGTGGCTGAAGGACGAGAAGCCGGCGACGCCGGGCCTGCTCGACTTCGTCGCGATGGCGGGCACGTCGTTCGGCGGCTGGATCGACACGCTCAAGGCAGGCGGCGATGCGCGCATCGCCGGCGCCACCATCGCCGCGGCCGCCGAGAGGCTCAAGAGCGGCGAGGAACCCGCCCCGGCGCCGGTGGCGGTCCTCGAACCGGTCATGCCCGAGGAAACCGTGCCGGCCGTGGCCGAGTCCCCCCCGCAGCCGGCGGGATTCACGTTCGAATCGCTGGACCTGGGCGAGGCCGCGCCATCGCCCGCGCAAGCGCCCGTCGCGCCCGAGACGCCCGAACCCGCCGCGGCCGACCTGTCCTTCGATTTCCTGGCGCCCGCGGCCGAGGCGCCCGCGGAACCGCCCTTCGCGGCGGAGCCCGAACCCGAGCCGGAGGAGGAAGCCGATGTCGTGGTCGGCCCGGTGGTCATCGCGTCGGCGCTCTTCGCGATCTACGTCGGCGAGTCCGAGCAGCACGTGGCCACCCTCGAGCGCGAGATGGCGAGCCTGGAGGCCGATCCGCTCTACCCGGTGAGCCACGAGTTCATGCGCGCCGCGCACACGCTCACCAGCAGCTCGCGCACGACCGGCTTCGAGGTGCTGGCGGATCTCGCGAGCGCCCTCGAGAAATGGCTTGCCGACGCGATCGACTATCCGCCGGTGTTCGACACGGACCGGCTGTCGACCACGCGTCGCGCGGTCGAGGCGGTGGGCGCGATGGTGAGTTCGATCGCCGGCCGGGCGTACCCGCTGCCGCGCGGGGAGATCGTCGACGAGCTTCGCCGCCTGCGCTAGGCGCTGCAGCACGCGCGCGGCACGGGCGAAGGCACGCACCTGCGCGCGCCGACGGGCCTTCGCCTGGCGG
>CAZPLW010000006.1:3203-49365 GCA_964587315.1 uncultured Lysobacter sp. | reverse complement strand
CTGCGCCGGGTACACGTTGAAGCCGGAGGACTTGATCATGCGCTTCAGGCGCACGCCGAAATAGAAGAAGCCGTCGGCGTCGCGCCGGCCGAGGTCGCCCGTGTGCAGCCACACGCGGCCGTCGGCGTGGGTCCTGAGCGCCCGGGCCGTCGCCTCGGGGTCGTCGAGGTAGCCCGGCATCACCGCGGGGCCCGAGAGGCAGATCTCGCCCTCCTCGCCGTCCGGCGCCTCGTCCGTGGTCTCCGGCTTCACGATCTTCGCGAGCATGTCGGGGAACGGGATGCCGATGGAGCCCTCGCGGTACTCGTCGAAGGGCATGGCCATGATGCCGGTGACCGCCTCGGTGAGCCCGTAGCCTTCCAGCAGCTTCACCTGCCCGCCGCGGCGGCGCACCAGGTCCTCGAAGCGCTCCTTGACCGCCCGCGGCAGCGTGTCCGCGCCGCAGAAACACGCGGTGAGGCAGGAGAGGTCCGCCTTCTCGAGCGACGGATCCTTCGCCAGGGCGTCGAAGAGCGTCGGCACGCCCACCAGCACGTTGGGCCTCTCGCTCTTCAGCAGCTTCGCGACCACCTCCGCGCTGAACTGCGGCACGAGGATCGACTTGCCTCCCGCCATGAAGGCCGCGTTCACGCACACGCCCAGGCCGAAGCCGTGGAAGATCGGCAGGACCGCGAGGATGGCGTCCTTCTCGCCCATCGCGCACCAGGAGGCGGCCTGCATCCCCTCGGCGATGAAATTGCGGTGCGTGAGCACGATGCCCTTGGGCAGGCCGGTGGTGCCGCCGGAGAAGAGGATCGCGGCCGGGTCGTTCGTCGTGGCCTGCGCCACGGGCGCCTCCCGGGGCGCGGCGGCCATCATCGCCCTCCAGCGGCGGATGCGCGGGTCCGCGGGCAGCGGCGGGATCTTGCGGCCCTTCGTGAGCCGGAAGCCCACGGCCTTCAGCGCGGAAAGATAGTCCGGGATGCTCGCGACCAGGATCCTCTCGAGCGCCCGCCGGGGCGTCGCCGCGGCCATCGTGCCGAAGAACGCGTCGAGCACGAGCGCCATGCGCGCGCCGGTGGCGTCGAGGAAATGCGTGATCTCCGGCGCGGTCGAGAGCGGATGGATGAGCGCGGGCAGCGCGCCCAGCCGGTTGGCCGCGTAGAAGGCGATGACGCCCTGCGGCGTGGTGGGCATCGAGATGAGGAGCCGGTCGCCCTGCCCCAGCCCTTCGGCCGCGAGGGCCGCCGCGCAGCGCTCGACGGCCTCGCCCATCGCCCGGTAGGTGCACGTTGTCCCCAGGAAACTCCAGGCGACGGACTGCGGCACCCGCGCGACCGTGCGCGCGAGGGCCTCGTGGAGCGTGACCTCGGGATAGTCGAGATGGGCGGGAACGCGGCCGTAGAAGCGAAGCCAGGGACGCGGGTCGGGCATGCCTCCATTGTCCGGGGACGGGTGCCGCGGGTCAACGAAGGGTCAGGATCCCTCGCGCGCGTGCCGCCACGCGGCCTCGATGGCCGGCTGCGCCACGTACATCTCGAAGAGCGAGGCCCTGAGGGTCGAGGCGCCGGCGAATTCCGCGCGGAAGCGCGCGAGGTCCACGCGCTTTCGCGTCTCCTCCAGGCTCGCCCCGGCCGCGACCGACGCCTTCACGCCGTCGCGGATGGCGGCGGCCAGGTCGCGCACGCGGCGCGCGTAAGCGTCGTCCCGCATCACCGGCCCGTGGCCCGGCAGCCAGGTGGCGGCGCCCAACGCCAGCAGCCGGTCGAGCGTCGCCGGGTATTCGAGCGGGCGCGCGGTGTTGCCGATGAGGGGCACGGGCGAGACTACCAGGTCGCCCGTGGCCACGATGCGCTCGGCCGGCAGCCACACGACCAGGTCCGCGCGCGTGTGCCCCGGGCCCGGGTACAGGATCTCGACGGTGCGGGTGCCCGAGCGCAGCGTGAGCCGGTCGCTCACCTCGACAGTCGGCGGCACGAAGGTCACCGCGCGCGTCGCCTCGAGATAGCGGGCGGCCTGGTCGGCGTCGCTCGCATGGGCGGCCTTCGTCTCGGCGTCCAGGGGCTTGCCGTCGCGGTCGCGGCCCTCGGCCACGCGCTTCCTGAGCGCCTCCACCATGCCCGGCCCGAACTCGAGCATGCCCGCGCGGTTCCTCGCGCCGATGCCGGCCAGCTCCTCGCGCGTGGCCGCGTGCCCGACGACCTCCAGCCCGGGATAGGCCTCCCGCCACGCGGCGTTGCCTTCGAAGTGATCGAGGTGCCAATGGGTGTTCACGAGGTAGCGCACCGGCTTCAGGGTGAGCTTGCGCAGGGCGCGGATGACCTCGCGCGAGGACTCGGCCGTCGCGTTGGAATCGACGACGAGGACGTCCTCCTCCCCGATCACCGCGAGGTTGTTCGCGTCGAACATCATGCCCGCGGGCTCCGTGCGCACGAAGGCGTGCACGCCCGGCGCGAGGGTCTCGACCGTGAAGCCGGCGAGCGCGGCGGGCGGCAGGAGGAACGCGAGGAGGACGAAGGCGATCCGGCCCATGACGGGACCGACTATCCCACGCCGCGCGTCACGGCGTGTTGCGAACGGTGACGGCGCTACTCCGGCAACGCCTGCAGGTAGAAGGCCGACTTCATCGTCTCGTCGAGCGGCGCGCCCAGCGGCGTGAACCACTTGTCGTAGATCGCCTCGATCTCGCCCGAGCGCATGAGCCCGGAGAGCGTGCGGTTCACCACCAGCTTGAAGTCGGCGTCGCCGCGCCGGAACATGAGGCCGAAGGGCTCGTAGGACAGCAGCCTTCCGGTCACGACGTAGTCCTTCGGGTTGCGCGCCTTGGCCTTCAGGCCCAGCAGCTGGATGTCGTCGCTCACGTTGGCGTCCACGCGCCCGCTCTCGAGCACCAGGAACCCCTCGCCGTGGTCCTTCACGTTGAGGACCTTGATGCCGAGGTTCAGCTTGTCCGAGAGGGCCTTCAGCACTCGCTCGTTGGTCGTGCCCTGGGAGACGGAGACCGTCCTGCCCTTGAGGTCCTCGATCTCCTTGATGCCGCTCTTCGCCTTCACCAACAGCCGCGTGCCGCCCACGAACGTGATGTGCGAGAACTCCGCCTGCTTCTGGCGCGTGAGCGTGTTGGTGGTTGAGCCGCACTCCAGGTCCACGGTGCCGTTGGCCACGAGCGGGATGCGGGTCTGCGAGACCACGGGCACCTGCTTCACCTGCAAGCCCGGCATCCTGAGCTCGGCCTTCACCGCCTCGACGATCCTGTTGCACAGGTCGATCGAATAGCCGATCGGGTTCTGCTTCTCGTCCAGGTACGAGAAAGGCACCGAGGTCTCGCGGATGCCGAGCGTGATGGCGCCGGACTCCTTGATCTTCTTCAGGGTGCCGGTGAGTTCCTGGGCGAGGGCGCCGCCGGCGGCGAGGCAAAGGACGAGTGCGAGGGCCGTGCGTTTCATGGGGATAGCTCCGGGGAAATTGCCGAAAATGGTACAGGCTTCCCGCGGGCCCATGCGATCATGGGATGAGGCGGGCCCGGGAGAGGCTCGCACTTCATCTCGGAGAGAACCCGATGCGGACATTCCGGACGGTCGCCATTGCCGGCGGCGGCACCATGGGCGTGGACATCGCCCTCACCTTCGCGCGCGCCGGCCGCGCGGTCCACGTCGTCGAGCCGCGCGAGGCCACGCGCGCGGCCATGCCCGATCGCATCGCGCGGGTGCTCGCGGAGATGGGCGCGCCCGGCAAGGAGAGCCTCGTCGCGCTGCACGCGGACCTCGCCGGCGTCCCGTGGCCCGAGGTCGACCTCTTCATCGAGGCGGTGACGGAGAACCTCGAGGTGAAGCGCGGGCTCTTCGCGCAGGTCGAGGCGCTCGCCCGGCCCGATGCGCTCCTCGCCAGCAACAGCTCGAGCTTTCCCATCGGCGCGATCGCCGACGGCCTCGCCCATCCGGAGCGCTGCCACAACCTGCACTACTTCATGCCGGCGCACATCGTGCCGCTGGTGGAGATCGCCTGCGGGCCGAAGAGCGACCCCGCCCTCGCGCAGGACCTCGCGCAGCTCGTGCGCGACACCGGCAAGGTGCCCGTGGTGATGAGGAAGGACCTGCCCGGCTTCCTCGCGAACCGGCTGCAGCACGCCCTCGCGCGCGAGGCCTACGACCTCGCCCAGTCGGGCGCGGCGAGCCTGGAGGACATCGACAAGGCCGTGCGTTTCGGCTTCGGGTTCCGCTACCTCGCCGCCGGGCCCGTGCTGCAGAAGGACCACGCCGGCCTGGACATCCACGCCGCCGCCGCCGCGACGATGTATCCCACGCTCTGCAACGACGCGGCGCCCGCGCGCATCCTCACGGATCGCGTGGCGGCCGGGAAGATCGGGATGAAGGCGGGCTCGGGCTTCTACGACTGGACGCCGGAAACCATCGCGAGCGAGAAGGCCCGCTACGAGGGCGCGCTCAAGGCGGCGCTCGCCCTGCTCGCCGCCGAGCTGCCGCCGGTGAAGCCGCTCTAGGACTTGGCGGGCTTGCCGCGCTCGTAGACGAGGCTCTTCTTGCCCCCCTCGCAGGAGCCGACGACGCGCTTGTCGCCCTCCTCGCCCTTCTTGACGGCCTCGAGCGTGTAGTTCTTCACGCCCTTCTTCTCGATCTTGGCGGCGATCTCCGTCTTGAGGTCGTCGCAGGACTTGGCCGCGAGGACCGGCGTCGCGGCGAGCGCGAGCACCGGCACGAACGTCAGGAATTTCATGGGCTGCCCTCCCTAGGTAGCGCGCAAAGCATAGCCTTGCCGGCGTTCGCTGGCGAGAGGGACGGTAACGCGCGAGGGGGCCGCTTGCCCCACAATGGCGCTTCCATGATCGCCACGCCCCCCGATTTCACCGCCCTCGTCGAACCGGCGGACCATCATTCCGCCCTCACGTTCGCCTTCCGCGGCGACGAGATCCTCGCGCGGAACGACGCCTTCGCCCTCCCCGGCGACGCGGTCCTCGCCGACCACGGCGTTCCGCCCGGCGCGACCGTTCCCGTGGGCCTGCTGGGCGGCGTCTACTGCCGGGCGATCGCGCTGCCGCGCGAAGCCGTCGCCGCCCCGGGGTATGCCTTCCGCACCCTGCGCAGCTTCTTCGGGCTCGCGGGCGACGGCCTGCTCGCCGTGGCCTTCCGCGCCAAGCAGGTGGCCGAATGGGCCCGCACCCACCGCTACTGCGGCGCCTGCGGCAGCCCCACGCAGCGGCTCTCCGGCGAGCGCGCGATGAAATGCACCGGCTGCGGCCACTCGGCCTATCCGCGCGTCTCCCCGGCCATGATGGTCCTGGTGAAGCGCGGGCCCGACATCCTCCTCGCCCGCCACGCCCGCGGCCCGCGCTGGTCGGCCCTCGCCGGGTTCCTGGAGGCCGGCGAATCGATCGAGGACGCGATCCACCGCGAGGTGCGCGAGGAAGTGGGCCTCGAGGTGAAAGACCTGCGCTATTTCGCCAGCCAGTCGTGGCCCTTCCCGCACTCGCTCATGGTCGCCTTCACCGCGGAATACGCGGGCGGGACGCTCGCGCCCGACATCACCGAGATCGCCGAGGCGCGCTGGCACGCCCCCGGCGAGGCCCTGCCGGAGCTGGCGCCCTCGCAATCGGTGGCGCGGGCCCTCATCGACGCGAACCTCACCCGCTGAATCCCGGTCGCAAACGGACATCCCCGACGCGAGGCTTCCATGACGACACGCCATGACCCCGACGGCAGGCGCCTGCCGGTGAAGCTCGACAGCGCCTCGAACGGCGAGTACGAACCCATCCCGCTCGAGCCGGTGCACCACCACGCGAAGGCCCTCGCCGGGGAGGCGGCCGGCCGCCACGCGAAGCGCCTGGGCCTCACGCGCCGGGACTTCCTCGTCTCCGCCGGTGGCGTCGCGACCACGCTCCTGGGCATGAACGAGGCCTATGCGGCCATCGGGCGCGAGGGCGGCTTCTTCGACCTGCCCTACGACGCCGCCATGGACCTCGCCCTCGCGCGCTCGAAGCTCGATTCGGCCGACTTCGTCTTCGACGTGCAGGGCCACTTCGTGAACCCGACGGGCGCGTGGACGAAGCGCCTGCCGGAGAGCGCGAAGCCCCTCCAGATGCCCAAGACGCAGTCCTGCGGCCCCTCGAAGGGCCCCGGCCGCCTCGACTACCTGCAGTGCATCGGCCCGGACGAGTTCGTGAAGGACGTCTTCCTCGACTCCGACACGGACCTCATGGTGCTGTCCTTCGTGCCGTCCACGCGCGAGGGCGAGCCGCTCACGATCGAGGAGGCCCAGGCCACGGCGCGCATCGTGGAGAAGCTCGAGGGCACGCACCGCCTCTACATCCACGGCCGCGTGAACCCCAACCAGAAGGGCGACCTCGAGGGCATGGACGAGCTCGCCGGGCGCCACCGGATCAGCGCCTGGAAGACGTACACGCAGTGGGGCCCCGACGGGAAGGGCTTCTGGATGGACGACGAGCCGGGCCTCGCGATGATCGAGAAGGCGAGGAAGCTCGGCGTGAGGAACATCGCCATCCACAAGGGCCTCGCCTTCGGGCCCAGGTCCTACGAGCACTCCACTTGCGCCGACATCGGCCGGGTGGCGAAGCGCTATCCCGACGTGAACTTTCTCATCTACCACTCGGGCTTCACGGCGGGCAAGGCGGAAGGCCCGTACGACGAGACGCGCACGGACGGCATCGACTCGCTCGCGACGAGCCTCGCGAAGGCGGGCGTGAAGCCCGGCGCCAACGTGTACGCGGAGCTCGGCTCCACCTGGCGCCTCATGATGCGCGATCCCGACACCGCGGCCCACGGGCTCGGCAAGCTCTTCAAGGCGGTGGGACCGGACAACGTGCTCTGGGGCACCGACTCCATCTGGTACGGCTCGCCGCAGGACCAGATCCAGGCCTTCCGCGCCTTCCAGATCGCGCCGGCGCTGCGCGACCGGCACGGCTATCCCGAGATCACGCCCGCGCTCCGCGCGAAGGTGTTCGGCCTGAATGCCCTCAAGATCTATCCCGTGCCGGCGGACGTGCGGGACAAGCACCTGTCCCGGGACCGCGTGGCCAGGCTGCGGGAGGATTACCGGGAGCGCCCCGACCCCAGCTTCCTCACCCACGGGCCGAAGAACCGGCGGGAGTTCCTGAACCTGAAATCCTGGGGGGGATGATCCTTCAGTGTCGCGTCGCGCCGTTCGGATGCGCCGCGAACCACGCCTCCAGGGCGACGGGCGGCATCGGCTCGCCCAGGTGGAAGCCCTGCCCCTCGTCGCAGCCCATCGCCGCCAGCGCCTCGAGCGTCTCGCCGTCCTCGATGCCCTCGGCCACCGCCGCAAAGCCCAGGTCGTGCGCCAGGTGGATGGTGGAGGCGACGATGGCCCGATCCGCCGCGTTCTGCAGCATCTGCCGCACGAACGACACGTCGATCTTGAGCGTGTGCAGCGGCAGTCGCCGCAGGTGGGCGAGCGAGGAATAGCCGGTGCCGAAATCGTCCACGGCGATGCGCACGCCCAGGGCGCGGATGCGCTCGAGCGTCGTGGCGGCCCGCTCGGGATCGGCGATGAGCGCGCTCTCCGTGATCTCGATCTCGAGGCTCGCCGGATCCGAGCCGTGGGCGGCGAGGCACTGCTCGATGTGGTCCGCGCAGCCCTCGTCCATGAGGTGGCGGGCGGAAAAGTTCACCGACACCGGCACCGCCCGCCCCGCGACGCGCCAGCGCGCCTGCTGCGCGAGCGCCTCGTCGAGCACCCAGAGCGTGAGGGCGAGGACCACGTCGGAGAGCTCCGCGAGCGGGACGAAGCGGCCCGGCGCGAGCAGGCCGTGGCGCGGATGCTGCCAGCGGACCAGGGCCTCCACCCCGCGCACGCTGCCGTCCGCGATGGCGATGCGGGGCTGGTAGGCGAGGCGCAACTCGCCGCCTCGCACCGCGCCGCCCAGCTCGGAGAGCAGCGTGAGGCGCTCGGTCGAGTACGGATCCTGCGTGGGGTCGTAGAGGCCGCGGCCGCTGCCGCGCGCCTTGGTCGCGTACATGGCCACGTCGGCGCAGCGCAGCAACCCGCTGGGCGTCGTCGCGTGAAGCGGCATGAGCGCGATGCCCACGCTCGCGCCCACCTCGAGGCGAAGCCCTTCGACCTGCGCCGGCTTCGCGAGCGCGGCGAGCAGTTCGCGCGCCGCCTGGTCCGCCGCGGCCGCCTCTCCCATGCCCGCATACCACGCGGCGAATTCGTCGCCGCCCAGGCGCGACACCCAGCCGCCGCGCGCGAGCGCCGTCTCGCGCAGCCGCTCGGCCACGGCGGCGAGGAGCTGGTCGCCCACGGGGTGGCCCAGCGTGTCGTTGATCTCCTTGAACCGGTCCAGGTCCACGAGCAGCAGCGCCCCGCCGAACGACGGCCCGCCCTGCGCCACCTGGTCCTCGATGCACTTCTTGAGGAGCACGCGGTTGGGCAGCCCCGTGAGCGCGTCGTGGTGCGCCTGGTGCTCGAGCGCGCGCAGGTGGTGGTCGCGCTCGAGTTCGGCCCCGGCCCGGGCGGCGAAGACCCGCAGCAGGCTCTCGGCGAGCGCGGTTTCCTCCAGCGGATGGCGGAAGAGCGCGGACAGGACGCCGAAGGCGCCGCCATGCGCGTCGCGCAGCGGCACCCCGACGTAGGCCTCGATGGCGTGGCTCGCGAGGGCCGCGTCGGCCGGGAAACGGGAAGCGGCCTCCTTCGCGACGATGCAGGAGCCGCGCGCGAGCACCTGGGCGCAGGGCGAATCGCGCAGGGCGAAGGCGAAGCCGGGCGCGCTCCGGCCGTCCAGGTGCATGGCCACCGTACGCAAGAGGTGCGGCATGGCCGGGTCGATCTCGGCGATGAAGACCGCGTCCGCCTGCAGCGCGCGCGCGAGGTGCTCGACCAGCGCGGGGTAGAAAGCCGGCCCGGCCTCGCGCGACAGGGCGCCCGCGATGCGCTCGACGCTGGAGCCGTTCTTGCCCTTGAGGGTGACGTCGCGCAGGGCGATCACCACCGCCGGCTCGCCCGACAGGTCGAAGCGGTCGCCCGCCAGCTGGAAGGTGCGCGTCTCGCCCGAGCGCGTGTGGAAGGTCGCCTCGAAATCGCGCACCGAGTGCTCGCGCTGCATGAGCTGGTACCACTCGTCGCGACGCGCCGGGTCCACCCACAGCGCCACCTCGTCCGAGGTGCGCCCGACCACGTCCTCCACGCGGAATCCGGAAAAGCGCTCGAAGGCGCTGTTCACGTGCAGGATGCGGCGGTCGCGCAGGCGCACGATGAACGTGAGGTCCGCGCCGGCCTTGATGGCGCTCGCGTAGAGGACTTCCGAGTCGCGCAGGCGCGCTTCCATCGCGCGCAGCTGCCCGTGGATCAGCGTGGCGGCGGCCAGGTCGGCGACGGATCCGGCGAACTGCTGTTCGTCGGCCTGCCACGTGCGCGGCTCTCCCACGGATTCCAGGCAGAGCACGCCGCGCGCCTTGCCCTCGTGCCAGATGCCCGCGTCCAGCAAGGACACGATGCCGTTGGGCTCGAGGTAGTGTCCCGAGAATTCCTGCGTGCGGGGATCGCGGACCGCGTCGACCGCGACGACCGCGCGGCTCCAGCGCATCGCGTGAAAGTAGGCCGGGTACCGCTCGGCGCGCAGCACCTCGCCCTTGGCGTGCTGGCCCGTCACGAGGTCGAAGAGGTCGGCGAGGACGAGCTGGGTGTCCTTCTCGGCGAGAAACCAGATCGACGCGCGGCGCACCGCCAGCGTGCGCGCGGCCGCCTCGGTGAGCGCGCGCCACGCGGTCTCCGGATGCGCGGTCGGTATCCCGGTCTTCAGCAGCGCGAAGAGCGCGGCCTGCTGGGAGAAGGCGCGGGCGACGTGCGCGGGTAGGCTGCGGTCCATTCGAGTTCCCCTCGGGGCAGAACTGACATCCGCTATTCCTGGACAGGCATTCTGGGGAGCGGGCCCTCGCGGCGTCAACCGGCGCTTGGCATGAGGTTACTTCTTCTTCGGGTGGAGCGTGTCGTGCATGGCGATCAGCGCCTCGACCCCCATGCCCGCGATGAGCGTGGCGATCGCATCGAGCGGCAGGTGCTCCAGCGCCGTGAAGCGCACGCAGCACTTGCCCATGTCCGGCTTGCGGCCCAGATCCGCGTACGCGGCCTTGAGGGCCTTCTCCTGCTTCGCGTCGCCGTAGACCCCCATGAGATAGAGGGCGTAGTTGTTCTTCTGGGCGGCGAGCCCCACGTAGGGGAGCGGCTGCCGGTTGTAGGTGTCGGGGCAGCGCTTCAGGGGAACGTGCCAGACGATCATGCCCGAGAGCATGCCTTCCTCGTAGCCCGCGGGCATCGCCTGGTTCACCGCCGAGCGCACCTTCGCGACCACGGCGCGGCGCGGCGGGGGGAGCTCCTCCAGGTACTGCTTCACGGTGGCGGCGGCGCTGGAGACCATCGCTCCTCTCCCCTCGGTTGGACATGAAGCGCCACGCTTCGGCGCGCGGCGAATTCGGCCATAATGACGAAATTCCCGAACGACGCAAGACCGCGCACGCCGCCTCGATGGAAGACCTCGATTTCACCTCGCCGGATCCCGCCGGGCCGGCGACGCCCCCCGCACCGTCCCCCGCCGCCGCACCCGCCCCTTTCAAGGCCGCGCACAGCCCGTTCTACAAGGCCGAGGTGGCCCGCGCGATCTTCGAGTCCTCCGGCCGCGCCGAGACCTTTGCCGCCGGCCAGGCGATCTTCGACGAGGACGAGAAGACGACGGGCGGCCTCTTCTCGCGCAAGTCCGCCGCGCGCATGTACTTCCTCGCCGCCGGCGAGGTCGCGCTCACGGTGGGCGGCCGGCCCCTGGACACGATCCAGGCCGGCGAGGTGTTCGGCGAGATGGCCGTGATCTCGGACCAGCCGCGCTCGGCCGCCGCGCGCGCGCGCACCGAATGCCGGGCGTGGTCGATGGGCGCCGAGGACCTGCAGGCGGCCCTGCAGCGCGCGCCGGGCTTCACGCTGATGATCATGAGCGTGATGTTCGACCGCCTGCGCTTCGTCGCCGCGCGCCTCGCCATGCGCAAGGGATCGCGCCCGGTGGACGGCAGGCAGGCGGCGCGCCTCGACCCGGCGGTGCTCGCGCGCGTGGAAGGCGCCCTCGACCGCAGCGCCGTGGTGCGCTACGCCCGGGGCGCGACGCTCATGCGCGAGGGCCAGTCCGGCACGTGCCTCTACGTGGTGAAGGAAGGCTCGGTGATCATCTCGATCGGCCAGACGCCGCTCGAGCGCGTGCCGGCGGGCGGCACGTTCGGCGAGATGGCGGTGGTGGACCAGTCGCCGCGCACCGCCAGCGCCACCGCGGAGACCGAGTGCGAGCTGCTCGCCATCGACCGCGCGTCGTTCATCGAGGCGGTGAAGCGCGAGCCGGCGCTCGCGACCACGATGCTGCGCGACATCGCCGGGCGCCTGCGGCACATGAACGCGCAGCTCGCCTAGCGCGGTTTTCGTCGCGGGACGCCCGCGTCCTCGCCGGGCCCCGCTCAGTTGTGGTCCGTCGGCCGCCCGAGGAACAGGTAGAAGGACGAATCCCCGCGGTACGTCTGCCCCCACCCCGCGTAGAACGGCCCCACCACCGTGTCGAGCCCCACGAACACCGAGGCGGCCTTCTTGACGCTGCCCCAGCGGAACCCGGTCGCGCGGCTCCACGCGTCGCCCGACTCCAGGGAAAACCCCGTGTACCAGCCGCGGCCCAGCACGCGCGGCAGCTCGCCCATGCGGTAGTAGGTCACGAGCGACGCCCCGAAGGCCTGCGAGCCCGCCAGCGCGCCCACCGGCGTGCCGCTCAGGTTGAAGAGGCCGCCCAGCGCGAAGGAGTCGCGCTCCTCCTTGGCGCGCCCGCCGAAGACGAGGCCCAGCAGCGTGAGCCGGTCGAAGGTCACGGGCCACAGGAGCTGCCCCGAGTACGTGTTCAGCTGCGATCCCCCGCCCGACAGGTAGTCCGTGCGCGTGGCGTTCGCGTTGGCGAGATAGCCGCGGCGCGGGAAGTTGGCGTCGTCGAGCGTGTCGAAGGTCATGTCGAGCTTGAGGAAGTTCGCGTCGTCCTTCACCGGGGCCAGGTCGCGGCTGCTGATGGCCGCGGTCGCGCGGAAGTGCTGGTGTCCCGCGTAGAGGCGCGCGACACCCGTGCCGCCCAGGCGCCGGCCCACCGCGACGGCGGCCGACAACGCCTCGTTCGTCACGCGGTCGGTGCGGCGGTTGCCGGCCACGTAGATGTCGTGGTCCGACTTGAGCCCCTCGACCATCGGCTCGACGAACCAGGGGCTCCCCGGGCCGAGCGGCTGGTAGAAGCTCGTCGCGATGCGGCGAAGGTCCCCCACCTGCAGCTCGTTGCGCCACTCCGCGCCCCACGAGTTGACCCAGGTGCGCGTGTGCTGCAGCGTGATCGAGAAGCGCCCGTCGGTGCGGAAGTCGGTGACGGCGCGCCCGCCGATGCGCAGGTAGTCCGGCCCCCAGGACTTCTCCTCGACGTCGATCACCGCCACCGTCCTGCCGTCCCGGCTCTCGGGACGCACGTCGACGCGCTCGAACTCGCCCGTGCCGTGCAGGGCGCGCGAGGCCTCCTCGAAATCCTGCGCGCTCGCCACGTTGCCCACGGCCACGTCGGAGCGGTTCGCGACCTCGTTGGCGAGGGCCACCGGGTTGGTGCGCACCGTGCCGCGCGTCTCGATCGCCTCGATGACCGGGTCGGGGAGCGGCGCCTGCAGCCGGCGCACGGCGTCCCAGGCGGCGTAGGCCTTCTCGTCGAGCGCGAGGGCCTGCAGGCGCGAGGTCACGATGCGCGCGGCGACCTCGCCCTTGGCGACGAGATCCGCGGCGCGCTCGAAATCGAAGAAGGTGATGCCGCGCAGGTCCGGCGAGACCAGGATGTCCTGCGCGCGAAGGTCGCGCAGCGAAGCCGCCACGTTCTGCTCGGTGAGGATGTTGATCATCTGCTGCGCGACGCCGAACGCGGAGCCGAGCGCCTCGCGCGGCAGGAGCGGCGTGCCCACGTTGACGGCGATGATCACGTCCGCGCCCATCTCGCGCCCCACTTCCACGGGCAGGTTGCGCGTGAGGCCGCCGTCGCCCAGCAGCCGGTCGCCGATGCGGGTCGGCGCGAAGGCGCCCGGCACCGACATCGACGCGCGCATGGCGACCGAGAGCGGCACGTTGCGCAGCACCACCTGCTCGCCGCTCACCAGGTCCGTGGCTACTGCGCGAAGCGGGATGGCGAGCGCGTCCAGGTGCTTCGCCTCGCTGCCGGGGCGCGCGACCTGGCGCAGGAATGCCTCGACGTTCTGCGAGCCGAAGGCCCCGCCGGGCAGGATGAGCCCGTCGCGTCCGAGGCCGAATTCCGTCTGCCCGATGAAGCGCAGGTCGTCTTCCTTGCGCCGGAAGTTGAGGTCGCGCCGCGGCGGGCGGTCGGAGAAGATCGTGGCCCAGTCCGCCTCCTGGAGGATGGTCTCCATCTCCTCCGGCGTGCGGCCGGCCGCGTAGGCACCGCCGACGATGGAACCCATGCTCGTGGCGGCGATGGCGTCGACGGGAACGCGCAGCTCGCGCAGCACCTTGAGCACGCCGATGTGCGCGAGGCCCCGCGCGCCGCCACCGGAGAGGACCAGCACGATGCGCGGACGCGGTGCCGTGGTGCGGATCGCTTCGGTTGCCGGCGCGGCACCCGTCGCCGGCGCCGCGGCGACTTGCGCGAGGCAAACCAGGGCGTGGCAGGCGAGGACGGCGACGCCGCCCGCCGCCAGGGCACGCAATGAAATGCCGGTGCGCCGGGTCATCCCCGGGCGATCCGCCGGGCCCGGACGCGCGCGCGAATGCCGGGAACCCGGCATCGCGGACGACGATGAATCCACTGGTGCGCCATGGTGCCGTCCCGTCGAGGAGCGGCTGTCGGCCGCGGGGGTCCCGTTCGCGGCGCCAGTATCCGCCAGCCCGGCGGGACGGAAAAGGGGCGGCCCGGATTCAGTGACTGCCGGCCGCCGGGGCATCGATCCCCAGGACGCAGGCATCCCGGGCGCCATGCCCATCGGATATGAGCTGGTCCATGCGCGCCGCGATGGCGGGCAGCGTCGCCAGGGGCCGGTCCCCGATGGCCTCGAGCATCAGCCCCACGTCCTTGCGCGCCATGGCCAGCTCGAAGCTCGCGGCGAAATCCCCCTTCGCCATGTTCACGCCGCGCCTCGCCACCATCGCGTTCAGGTCGAGCCGCCGCAGCAGGTCGATGGCATCCCCGGGGTCGACGCCGCTCGCCCGGGCCAGGGCGAGCACGTCCGCCAAGATGGCGACGATCCCGATGATCATGGTGTTGCCGAAGAGCTTGTTCACCGCGGCGAGGTCGGCGCGCTCTCCCAGGTAGTCCAGCCGCCCCGTCATCGCGGCCAGCTCGCCGCGGACCCGTTCGAAGAGCTCCCGCGGGCCGGCCACCATCATCGAGCCCTGCGTCTCGCGCGCCGCGGCGGGTCCCATGAAGACCGGGCAATGCAGGAATCCCACGCCTTCGGAACGCAGGCGCCCCGCCCGCTCGGCGGTCGACGCCGGCAGCGTGGTGGTGTGGTCCAGCACGATGGCGCCGGCGGCGAGTCCGGGGCGGGCCGCCGCGATGACCTCGTCCACGACGGCATCGTCGCGAAGCACGAGATGCACGCGGGAAGCGGCGCGAACCGCCTCGGCCGGCGTGGAAGCGGCCTTCACGCCGAACCGGGCCAGGGCGGCCACCTTGTCCGGCGAACGGTTCCACGCCGTGACGGTGTCGCCACGCTTCGCCGCCGCCTCGGCGAGCGCGCTGCCGAGCAAACCGGTTCCCAGAAAGGCGATTGCAGCCATCGAGCTTCTCCCCGTGAGTGGTCGTCCGCGCGACGCCGCGCGCCAGGCGCTACTTTAAGGGACCGGCCGGGGTCGGGTCTCGATGGCGATCGATTCGATCCCGCGGGATCGCCGGCCGATCCCGCGGGCCATGCGGACTATTTCTCCTTCTTGCCCGGGTTGTCCTTCTCCTGGCCCTTGTCTTGTTCGTGGGCCTTGCCCTGGTCGTGGCCCTGGTCGTGGCCCTTGCCTTGTTCGGTCGGCTTGCCCTGGTCGTGGCCCTTGCCTTGCTCCTGGCCCTTGCCCTTCTCATTGCCCTGCGGGGCTTGCGGCGCTTGCGGGGCCTGCGCCTTGGGCGCCGCTTGCGGGTGCTGCGCTTGCGGCGCCTGCTGTTGCGGCTGTGCCTGTGGGTGCGGCTGCGGCTGCGGCTTCGGCGGTGCCTGCGAACGCGGCGCTTCCTGCGGCGGCCTCTGGGCTGGCGGCGCGCCCTGGGGTTGCGGGGCCGGCTGGGATTGCGGCGGCGACGGCGCCTGCGGCCGGGGCTGCGCTTGCGGACGCGGCGCCGGCTGCGGTGGCGGCTGGGACTGCGCGTGGGTCCGTTGCTGCTCGAAGTGTTGCTGCGCGATGGGCTCGCTGGGCTGGTAACGGTAGTTCTGCGTCTGGATGACCGCCTGCTGCGTCACCGGCGGATACCGCGTGCCGCTGTAGTGGCGCTGGTAGGTGGGCAACGGCGCGGGCGCGGGGGCCGAGCTGCGGTTCCACTGGTCCCAGCCGCTTCGCTGCTGCTCCCACGACCGGCCCCAATGCTCGCCCCAGCGCGGCGCGTCGTTGGGGCGCCAGCCGCGGAAGTAGGACGGGGCTTGGCGGTAATAGCTCACCGGGACGCGCAGGATGAACACGGGGACTTCCCTCGGGTCCACGAGCCCCCAGGGGCCGTTGTACCAGGAACTCGCGTACCAGTTGTCCCGCTGGTAGATCCAGTACAGGCCATCGTAGAAGAAGTAGTTCGAGTTCACTTTCGGCGCGTAGTACACCGGGTAGCCCGGCACCCTCTGGAAGGTCGGAAACCCGCCGAGGTTGATGCCGATGCTGGCGCCGGGAAGCGAGAAGTTGATGCTGAGCTGCGCGAAGGCCGGGGTGATGCAGCCCAGCAGCAGCCAGAGCGCGAGCGGAGCTCGACGCGGGCCTGGTCTCATGGCGGATTCCCTTTCGTGGGCGTGATTCGTTCGACAGCGGGTCGTCGTCGCGTCCACGGCGGCCCGTGCGGCGAATGGCGATCGGCACTGCCTCGACGATCCCGGCCCGATCGTGTCCGCGTCACGGAGCGCCGCGCAGCGCGCTCTTCACGCTTCGACTATCCGCAGGCGCCCGGCGGCTGTCGGTTTGGCACCGCACAAAGCACGCGGGCGGGCCCCCTGCGGCCCGTGATGGCCGGACCCTTCGGCGCGCGGCGAACGGCGCCCCTACGGTTTCGGGTCGGACGCGGGCCCGGCGGCCAGGTTCGACAGCCTGACCGCCTCGGCCGCATATTCCGTGGCCAGCCGGGCGGCTTCGGCCGCGTTCGCCGACGCCTGAAGGGAAATGTCCTCGGCCTGGTGCGACACGGCCACCGCGGCGGCCGCCGCGGCGGCAGCGGCTGCCGCCGCGGACTCCGTGGCGGCTTCGGCGGCCTTGCGGGCCGCCAGCATGGCTTCCTGCGAGGACACCATGGCGAACACGCTGGCCGAAGCCTGCGCGGAGGCCACCGCGTTCCGGCAGGCCTCCAGCGACAACCGGGCCGCCGTCGACGACCGGGCCGCGGAATCCTTCGAGTGCAGGGTCAAGTCCGTCAGCGAAGCGAGGGCTCCCGCGTACCGCTTGTTGATGACCAGGTACCCATCCCGCAGGCTCGCGACCTCCACCTCCAGGGCGGCCAGCTTATGCAGGATTCCCGCTTCTTCGTCGCTCACGGCGTGGCCTTCGCATGTTCTCCCGCCGTCTCGGCAGGACCGGAGCGTCGCACGGGGAATACCCCCATGCCCGGCATGCCTTTGACGATACCCTCTTTCAAGGCAGGCGGATGGGCAGGAAGCTCTTCTCCCCTTCGCGCTGGATGAGCAGCGCCACCACCTTGTCGCCGCCCGCCAGCGCCTCGCGGAATTTCTCGACCGTCGAGGCCGGCTTCCCGTTGACCGCCAGCACCAGGTCGCCCGCGCGCATGCCGGCCTCCTGGGAGGGACCGCTCACGGAATCGACCATCAGCCCGGCGGTGATGCCCAGCAGGCGCTGCTCGCCGGCCTCCAGCGGCCGCAAGGCGAGTCCCAGCTGCCCCGCGGCGGGGGCGGCCTTCACGGCCGGGGGCGGCTCGCGACTGACCTGGCTCGAATCGCCGAGCGTCGCGGACAACTGCAGCGGCGCGCCATTGCGCCACACGCGCAACTCGATTTTCTGGCCCGGCGGCGTCATGGCCGCCAGGGCCGGCAATTCGCCCGGCGAGACGATCGCCCGCTTGTCGACCTGGAGAATCACGTCGCCGGCCTGAAGGCCCGCGGCGGCGCCCGCGCTCCCGGGCGCCACGTCGTAGACGAGCGCGCCGGCGGGCCGGGGCAGCTTGAACGCGTCGGCCAGCGCCTGGTTCACCTCCTGCAAGGCGGCCCCCAGCACGCCGTGGGAGTAGCGGCCCGTGCTCACGATCTGGCGCTGCACGCTTTGCGCCAGGTCGATGGGGATCGCGAAGCTCAGTCCCTGGTAGCCGCCCGTGCGGCTGTAGATCTGCGAGTTGATGCCCACCACTTCGCCGCGCGCGTTGAAGAGCGGCCCGCCGGAATTGCCCGGGTTCACCGCGGCATCGGTCTGGATGAAGGGCACGACGCTGCCGTCGGGCAGCGAGCGGCCCTTGGCGCTCACCACGCCCACGGTGACGCTGTTGTCGAAGCCGAACGGCGAGCCGATCGCCAGGACCCACTCGCCCACGAGCAGGTCGTCGGGATTGCCGACCGTGATCACGGGCAGGTCGCTCGCCTCGATTCTCAGCACCGCGATGTCGGTCTTGCGGTCGCTGCCCAGGATCTTCGCGCGGAACTCGCGGCGGTCGGTCAGCTTGACGACCACCTCGCTCGCATCGGCCACCACGTGCGCGTTGGTGAGGATGAGGCCGTCCTGGCTCACGATGAATCCCGAGCCCTGCCCGCGGACGGGCACCTGCATCGTCGCGCCCGTGCCGCCGAACTGCTGCTGGAAGCGGCGAAGGAAGAGCCGCATCGGATCGGATCCCGGATCGCCCTCGGCGTCGCTCTCGCCATCGCCGTCCGCCTCGTCGGCGCCCGCCGAGACCTGCCGCATCCCGGTGACGCTGATGTTGACCACGGCCGGGCCGTAGAGCTGCGTGATGCGGGCGAAGTCGGGCACGCCGACCATCGCCACCGCGGCTGAGCGGCGCGTGGCCACGGGCGCCTTGCCGGCGGGCGCGGCCTGGCTCGCGTCGATTCCCGCGGCGAACAGGGAAAGGGTCGCCAGGGCCGCCGCCAGCGCGCGTCGGCAAGCGTTGCGAATGCGAGGGTCGTTCATTGTCGGTTCCCGAAAGTGATGGCCCATTATGGCCCGGCGGGCGAAATGGCCGGCTGGCGAGACGGCCCGCTTTCGACGCGCGCGCGCGGACGGGGCGCAAGGGAGTAGAGTTCGACGGGCCTGCCCGGTCGCTTGCGACGTCCCGTGTCGGCCGCCGGAACCTGTGCCCGTCCTCCCCTTTCACGAACTGCAAGGCATCCCCCATGACCGCGGATACTCCCGCCAGCACCCGCAAGGCCCTCATCGACGCCGTGTTGCTCAAGCTCCCCGGGGCCAGCGCCAAGAAGATCGGCGGGATGGATGCCTACGTCGTCGGCGACCGGATGTTCGCCTGCATCAGCGGCAAGGGCGTCGGCCTGCGCCTGCCGGTGGCGGTCGCGACCGAACTGCAGTTCTCGAGGGAGAACGTCGTCCCGTTCCAGCCCGGCGGCATGGCGAGCACGCGCGAATGGGTCCAGATCGACCGGGCCGACGCCACCGAGTACGAAAAGGACCTGGAGATCTTCCAGGCCTCGATCGATTTCGTGAAGGGCGGCCGGCGCTAGGTTTCGCTGGCGAACTCCCGGTCCCGATCGATCCCGGGGCGCGGCGAGCCCGCCCCCCCGCCTGAACGGGGAAGGCGGTAAGCCGATCACGCGCTAGACGAGCTTCAGGTTCTTCGCCGGGAGTTCCCGCACGGGCTTGCCCGTCGCCGCGAAGATCGCGTTCATGATCGCCGGCGCCACCACGCAGATCGTCGGCTCGCCCACGCCGCCCCAGAAATCGTGGGTCGGGACGATCACCGTCTCCACCTTGGGCATCTGCGCGAGCTTCACGAGCGGGTAGGTGTCGAAGTTGAGCTCCTTCACCCGGCCCTTCTCGATCGTGTGTTCGCCGTAGAAGACCGCCGTGACGCCGAAGGCGACCGAGCCCTCGACCTGCGCGGCGATCTGGTCCGGATTCACGGCGTGGCCGCAGTCGAGCGCGAGCACCATGCGGTGGACCTTCACCTCGCCCGCCGGGCTCACGGAGACTTCCGCTACCGCCGCCGAGTAGCCCGCGTAGCCCATGAACTGCGCGACGCCGCGGTGCACGCCGGGCGGCAGGGGCTTGCCCCAGCCCGCCTTCTCGGCCGCGGCGTTGAGCACGGCGAGGTGCTTCGGGTGCCTCGCCATGAGGCCGCGGCGGAACTCGACGGAATCCTTCCCCGCCGCGCGCGCCACCTCCTCGATGAAGCACTCCATGTAGATGCCGTTCTGGTTCGTGTTCACGCCGCGCCAGGGGCCCACGGGCACGTGCGTGTTGCGCATCGAGTACTCGATGAGCATGTTCGGGAAGGTGTAGCCGAGCTGCGCGTCGCCGGCCTTCTCGTACCAGCCCTGCACCTGGCGCTCGTCCTTGCCGTTGGCGACCATCGCCGGGTTCACCCAGGCGTTGATCGACTGGCCCGACAGGCGCACGTGGATGCCCGTGAGCTCGCCCTTGTCGTCCAGGCCCGCGGAGAGCTTGCACGTCGAGATGGGCCGGTAGAAGCCGTGGCCCATGTCCTCCTCGCGGCTCCAGATGAGCTTCACGGGCTTGCCCGGGAACTGCTTCGCGATGGCCACCGCCTGGCGCGTGTAGTCCTGGTTGCCGCCGCGCCGGCCGAAGCCGCCGCCCAGGATCGGGCGGTGCACCTCGCACTTGTCGAGTGGCAGTCCCGATTCCTCCGACGTCGCCGCGAGCGAGGCCTCGGCGTTCTGCGTGGGCACCCAGACCTCGGCCCTGTCCTTCGTGACGAGGGCCGTGCAGTTCATGGGCTCCATCGTCGCGTGCGAGAGGAACGGCGTGAAGTAGGTCGCCTCGATCTTCTTCGCGCTGGCGCCGATGGCCGCCGGCGCGTCGCCCACCTTGCGGCTCGCGTAGCTGTCGGCGTTCGTGAGGCCCGTCTTCAGGTGCGCGAGGATGGTCTCGCTCGATTCGGTCGCGCCCTTGCCCTCGTCCCACACGATGGGCAGCGCCTCGAGGGCCTCGTTCGCCCGCCACCACGTGTCGGCGACGACGGCCACCGTGAAATCGTTCACCTTCACGACGCCCTTCACGCCCGGCCGCTTCATCACCGCGGCGGCGTCGTAGCTCACGAGCTTGCCGCCGAACACCGGGCAGGCCTTCACCGAGGCGTTGAGCATGCCGGGCAGCTGGGTGTCGATGGCGTAGTGCAGGCTTCCGTCCAGCTTCGGGCGCGTGTCGAGGCGCTTCTTGGCCTTGCCGGCGACCGTCCAGGTCTTCGGGTCCTTGAGCTTCACGGCCTTGGGATCGGGCGCCGCGATCCGGGACGCCGCCGCGGCCACCTTGCCGTAGGAGGTCGTCCTGCCCGAGGCCGCATGGGTGATGACGCCGTTGGCCGTCGTGAGTTCGGCGACGGGCACCTTCCACTGGTCGGCGGCCGCCTGCAGCAGCATGAGGCGGGCCGTCGCGCCGCCGCGGCGCACGTAGTCGTGCGAGGTGCGGATGCCGCGGCTGCCGCCCGTGCTCATGTCGCCCCAGGCGCGCTTCGTGGAGAGGTTGCGGCCCGCGGTGATGTCTTCCGTGGTGACCTTGCCCCAGTCGCACTCCAGTTCCTCGGCGACCAACTGCGCGAGGCCGGTGAGCGTGCCCTGCCCCATCTCCGAGCGGGCGATGCGCACCACCACCGTGTCGTCGGCCTTGATGACCACCCAGGCGTTCAGCTCGCTCGCGGCCGCGGCCTTCGCGGCCTCCTTCGCATCCGCGATGCCGAAGGGCACCGTGAAGCCGAGCACGAAGCCGCCGCCCACGGCGGCGGAGGATTGCAGGAACTGCCGGCGGGAGGCGCTCGCGACCTTCGTCTTCGTCGTCATGGCGTCCTCCCTCAGGCCTTGGGCTTCACGGTGGCGGTCTTCGCCTTGCCGGCGATCTCGACCGCGGCGTGGATGCCCGCGCGGATGCGCTGGTAGGTGCCGCACCGGCACAGGTTCGTCATGGCCTCGTCGATGTCCTTGTCCGTGGGCTTCGGGTTCTTCGCCAGGAGCGCCGCGGCGGCACTGATCTGGCGCGATTGGCAGTGGCCGCACTGGGGCACGTCCACCTCGGCCCCGGCCGGCGGCACGGGGTGCGTGGCGCCCTTCGAGAGGCCCTCGATGGGGACGATCCTGTCGGTCGGCTTTACGTTCTCCACGGGCTTGGAGCAGGAGCGCACGACCTTGCCGTTGATGTGCACCGAGCACGCGCCGCACTGCGCGACGCCGCAGCCGTACTTGGTGCCGGTGAGCTGGAGCTGCTCGCGCAGGACCCACAGCAGGGGGGTATCGGGCTCGACGGCGACGTCGCGCACCTTGCCATTCACGTTGAGCTTCACGGGGGGACTCCTCTCCAGTCTCGTTCGGAAACCGGCTCTGACGGCCGGGCGCGCTCAAGACTAATACAGAGCTCCGCGGTGCGCACGGATTCCTTGTGTGCGCCGCAGCTTGACCGGGGGTGCGGATGGGCGGAACCTCGGCGCGCCCACTGCCGCGAGGAGCGCATTCCATGAAGAAAATCGACAAGCCCTTCGACCGCCGTCGCTTCGTCCTCGCCGCCGCCGGCGCCGGCGCCGCGGCAGCCCTGCCCGCCGCCGTCCGCGCCGCGATGGGCCCCAACGACAAGTTCGACCTCGTGGTGAAGGGCGGCGAGGTGATCGACCCCAGCCAGAAGCTGCGCGGCATCCGCGACGTCGGGATCCGCCACGGCGTGGTGGAATCCGTCGCCGCCGACATCCCGGCCGCGCGCGCGGCGAAGGTCGTGAACGCCGCCGGCAAGCTCGTGACGCCCGGCCTCATCGACCTGCACGGGCACACCTTCCCCTACGGCTCGGCCATCGGCATCCCCGCCGACGAGCTGGTGCCCTTCCAGGGGACGACCACCGCGATCTCCGCCGGCGACGCGGGCGCCAACAACTTCGCCGCCTTCCGCCGCTTCATCGTGGGCTCGACGCGCACGCGCCTCTACGCCTTCGTGCACATCGCCAACATCGGGCTCTCGGGCTTCCCCATCCCCGAGCTCTACAACATCGACTACGCGCGCGCCGAGGACGCGGCCCGCACGCTCGCCGAGAACGCGGACATCATCCTCGGGGTGAAGGTGCGCATGAGCGAGAACGTGATCGCGCAGCACGGCCTGGAGCCCCTGAAGCGCGCCATCCGGGCGTGCGAGCTCTCGGGCGTGCCGGGCGCGAAGATCATGTGCCACATCGGCGGCGTGCAGTCGGTCGAGCTGATGAGCCAGATCCTCGACACGCTTCGCCCGAACGACATCCTCACGCACGCCTACTCCGGCGCGCCCAACCTCGGCGGCAAGTTCACGAACATCGTGCAGGACGGCAAGCTCCTGCCCGCGGCGCTCGCGGCCAAGAAGCGCGGCGTCTTCTTCGACGTCGGCCACGGCGGCGGCAGCTTCGACTACACGGTGGCCGAGGCCGCCATCGCGCAGGGCGCGACGCCCGACTCGATCTCCTCCGACATGCACGTGTTCTCCGGCAACTCGCCCGGCATGCCGTACCTCACCTGGGTGCTCAGCAAGTTCGTCGCGATGGGCTTCTCGCTCGAGGAGGTGATCGCGATGGCCACCGCCAATCCCGCGCGCGCCATCGGCAAGCTCCCGAAGCTCGGCACGTTGCAGGTGGGCGCGCCGGCCGACGTCTCGGTGCTCGAGGTGGTGGAAGGCCCCGTGGAATTCATCGACACCCGGGGCAACAAGCGCGCCGGGAAGATGCACCTCAAGCCCCACACCACCGTCGCGCAGGGCATCGTCTTCGGCCGGCCGTACAACGCGCCCTTCAGCCCGCGCTAGGGCAGAATGGCGGGATGCGTTTCGAGCACATCATCGTCGTCAACGACATCCTCAATCCCCTCGTCGAACCCTTGAGCCTGGACCAGATCTGGTCCGGGCTCGTGGGCAGCCTCTTGGATCCCGTCCGCTTCCTGCCGGGCCTCGACGAGGCGAAGGTCACCGCGCGCACGGCCGACGGCTTCCGGCGCGAGCTGCGCATCGGCCACGCGGTCATCCACGACCGCGTGCGGCTCGTCCCGCGCGAGAAGCTGGTGGTGTCCTCCGACCCCACGCCCGAGGTGCCCGCCCTCACCCGCACCCTCACGATCGAGGAGCCCGTCGAGGGCGAATTCGTCGTGCGCTTCGTCTACGAGCGCCGGCCCGAGGGGCACGCGCCCGTCGAGCCCGCCTACCTGCAGGTGCTCGAGGACGCGTGGATCGCCGCGGACATCGACCTCATCGCGCAGATCCGCCGCGAGCTCACGACGCACTGAGACGCGTCGCTCAGGGCGCCCTGCCCTCGAGCAGCCGGCGGAAGGCCTCCGCGATGTCGTCCTCCAGCGTCGCGACGCCCTTCACGACGCCCGGCCCGCCGTTTCGCCAGTCGATCGAGCGCAGGCGCACGTCGCCCGTGCGCGGATCGACCTCGCGCAGCTCGAGCGCGACGGTCGTCTCGCCTTCGACGATCGAGCCGCTGCCCAGGCGGAGCACGGGACCGAGTTCGCGCACGGTGACGAGGAGCACGCGCGCCGGGGGCGGCTGTCCCGGGCTTCCGGCGTCCGCCTCCCGACCGTCCGCGGGTGCGGCGGGACGGCGCCGCAAGGTGGCCGGCCCGAGGCATTTCCCTTCCATCACCACGCGGCGAAGTCCCGCCTCGGCCATCGCCTCGCGCGCGGCGGGCTCCTTCTGGTCCGGCCGCCACCGAGGCCACCACGTGACCCGCGTGAGGCCGCCGCCCTGCGCCGTCACGCAAAGCGAGGGCAACGCTCCCTCGGGCCGCAGCTCGATGCGGGTGCTGGCGCAGCCGGTCGCCAGCGCGGCCAGGACGACGAGCGCGGCCCGGCTAGGGCTTCGCATCGGTGTAGATGCCCGGCACCCAGCGCTCCATCATCCGCTCCGGGTGGGCCACGGGCTCGAAGCCGAACTGCGCGTAGAGACCATGGGCGTCGTTGGTGTTGAGCGTGAAGCGGCGAAGCCCCTGCAGGCGCGGATGCGCGATCACGGCCGCGACGAGGGCCTTCGAGTAGCCCTTGCCGCGATGCGCCGGCCGAACGAACACGTCGACCAGGTTCGCGAACGTGGCGTAGTCCGTGACGACGCGCGCGAAGGCCACCTGCTCCTTCCCGAGGAAGCCGCCGAAGCACAGCGAGTGGTCGATGGCGCGGTCCTGCGTCTCGCGCGGGATGCCGCGGGCCCAGGTGGACTGGTTGGCCATCATGTCGTGGATGGCGTCGCGATCCAGCTCGGCCGGGTCGGTGCTGATGCGGAAGGTCTCGCTCATGGGTTCCGGAGCATCGAAAGCGTCGCCTCGTCGCGGCGCCCGTCGCAGAGCCGCTCGAGCGCCGCGGAGAAGTCCGACCCCGGCCCCGCGGCGATCTCGAAGAGCGTCATCGAGGAGCGGAACTTGAGGTCGTCGGGCGTTCCGAAGATGTCGCGAAGCGCGCGTCCCTCGTGCGACAGGACGGCGCGCGTGCACTCGAGGAGCCGCGGACCCAGCAGCGGATGCGCGAGGTAGGCGCGCGCCTCGTCGGGGCCGGCGAGCGCGTAGAACTGCGCCATGGGGCTCGACCCCAGCCCGCGAACCTGCGGGAACACGAACCACATCCAGTGCGTGCGCTTGCGGCCGGCGCGCAACTCCGCCAGCGCCGCCAGGTGGATGCCGGCCTGCGCCTCGACGAACCGGGAGAGGTCGAAGTCCGCCATCACCAGATCTCGAAGTCCACGCCGCCGCGCTTCAGCTGCGACTCGATCAACCCCTTCCACGGCCCTTGCGGCGTCCACACCCGCGACACCGACCGGAAGGCCTCCTCGGGCCTTTCGCCTCGCTCCAGGACCCGCCAGAGGAAGACGAGGCTCGAGGCGCGCAGGTTCACCTGGCAGTGGACCAGCAACTTGCCGCCCTGGAAGCGCTTCATCGCCTGCGCGAAGCGCCGGTAGTCCGCCTCGGTGGGGTTCGAGAACACGATCGGGATGTGCGCGAACGCGATCCCCTGCCCCTCGACGATCGACGCCTCGTCCTTCACCGCGTCTGGCACCGTGGAAGGTGCGAGGTAGATGACCGCCTCGAAGCCCTGGTCGCGAAGCGCCGCCAGCGCCTTCGCCGAGGGCTGGCCAGAGGTGACGAGGCGCTCGTCGATCGGCACCACGTTGGGCGCCTCCAGGTCCGCCGCGAGGACGAGCGGGACCCACGCGGCGAGCGCCAGCGCGGCGGCAGGAGCCTTCGTCACGGGCCCTCGCCCCCCGGCCATTGCCGCACCCGGCGCGACTCGTCCGCGTCGATCTCGCGGACATCGGCGGGCGCGACGAACCCCAAGCGGTCGAGCAGCCGCCGCGAGCGGAAGTTGGCGCTCTTGTAGACCGCCTCGCACCGGGTGACGCCCCAGTGGCTCGCCAGCTCCGCCATCATCGCCGCGACTGCCTCGCTCGCGTAGCCCTTGCCCCAGTGCGCGCTCGAGAAGATGTAGGCCACGTCCGCCCAGCTGCCGGCGTACACCGTGGCCTGCACGAAGCCCATGGCGCGCTCGCCGGGCCGGCGCACCACCCAGTTGAGCCAGTACTGCGTGCCGTCCGCCGACTGGCGCGACTCGAGCTTGCGGTAATAGGCGCGCAGCCACTCGAGGGAATCGGGCGACGAGTTCTCGTACTCGTAGATCGCGGGATCGCCGAGCGCGTCGAACATCTCACCGGCGTGGCCGGCGACGAGGGGCTCGAGGACGAGCCGCGCCGTCGCGAGCGTCCTCATCCCTCGCAGGCCTTCGAGTCGAACCGGAGGCAGGGCGTGATCTCCTTCATGGCGGCACCTCGGACGGGGCGAGCCGGCAGTTTACGGCGAACGCCCGGCGCCGGCGTTACCGATCCGTGCGACGGTGCCCGGCACGAGCGCCGTGACGCCCCACGCGAGCCAGGGGCGGCGACTGGAAATGGTCGTCATTCGGACATCCTTCTCGCGAGGGCCTTGAGGCCGAGGAAGGCGGCGATGGCGAAGGCGACGAGCAGCAGGGCCTTCACCAGGAATCCCGGGCCGCCCGGAGCCGGCGGGGGCTTCGCGGCCTGCGGCGCCGCGGTCGTGAACTCGCCGTAGAGGAGCGTCGCGCGCACCCGGTGCGTCTCCAGGTTGGCCGGCGCGTTGAACGAGAAGTAGAACTTCATCAACTCGTCGGGCACCGCGTCGTACTCGAACACGTCGACGCCGGTGAGCAGGACGCGATCGCGGCCCGCCACCTTCACGGCCGTGCGCTTCATGCTGTTGGCGTAGTCGGGGCGCGTCTCGAAGAGCTTCTGGAACTGCGTCTTCGGCAGCGTCTCGCCCACGCATCGGCCGCTCTCGACGAAGGGGCAGCGCAGCGCGACGTTGAAGACGACCCAGTTGTCGCGGTCGCCATGGCGGATGGGCGCCGTCTCGAAGCCGGCGTACTCGAGGACCAGCTTCACCGGCCCCTTGCCGGAGCGCGCGCGGAATTCCCCCAACGCGAGGGTGCGGTCGGCGAAGGGGGCATCCTTGTCCTGCGAACTCACGACATTGCGAGGGCCCTCCTTCGGCTCTTCGGCCTCCGCGCCCCAGTCCTGCTGGTAGAGCGGCGTGACCGGGCTGCCGGAAGCGGGGTCGCGCAAGGCGGGAAAGAGCGGCTCGGGCAGTTGCGCCTGCGCGGCGAGCGAGAACAGCAGGGCGACCAGGAGAGAGGCTGCGCGGAAAGGCGTCATGCGGCAGGGGCGTCGGGAGGACCGGCGGATTCTATCGCGGCTCGACGAGCCCGCATCTGATCCCGGTCAGATGGCCGCGGGCGCGCCGCTAGAGGGCGGGCTTCGGAAATCCCATGCGATCGAGGATCGCGAGGTAGCGCGGATGGGCGGCGATCTCCGGAAGGAACCGGCCGCCCATGCCCGCGTAGACCATGTTCGGGGCGCGATCGTCGAACGCCCTCTCGAGCGAGCGCAGCGCCGCCTCCCGGTCGCCGAGGGCGGCCTCGACGCCCGCGATGCTCACCGGATCGACGTACCGCTTGCGCTCGATGGCGCGCAGCTCGTCCAGCTTCCCGCGCGCGCGCGCGGCATCCCCGCAGGTCGCGTAGGTGATGCCCAGCCAGGACCGGGCCAGGGGCGCGGCGCCCCCGGCGATCCGGGATTCGGCGATTTCGGCCTGCGCGAAGGCCTCGGGACATTTCTTCTGCAGGGCGAGCGTGCGCGCGAGCTTCACGTAGCCCCAGGTCCAGTTCGGGTCGATGGCGATGGCGCGCCGGAATCCCTTCGCGGCCTCCTCGTAGTCGCCGCGGACCATCGCGATGATCGCGATGTCGTGCACCGGGCCTACCGAGAGCGGATCGAGCCGCGCGGCCTCGCGGCTTCGGGCGAGGCCCTCGTCCAGGCGCCCCATCGAGGTGAGGAAGACGCCGTACTCCTCGTGGACCGCGCTGCTGCCGGCATTGAGCTCGATCCCGCGGCGGAACGCCGCCTCCGCGCCGGCCCAATCCCACTCGAAGTAGAAGCGGACCAGGCCGAGCGCGGAATGGGCCTCGGCGAGATTCGGGTCGAGCTCGAGCGCGCGGGTCAGGGCAGCGCGCGCCTTCTCGAGGGGCTCGGCCCGGGCGCTGCCGCGCAGGAACGCCTGGCGGGTGTACGCCTCCGCGAGCCCGGCGTGGGCAAGCGCGTAGCCCGGCGCCCGCGCCACCGCCTGCTGGAGCAGGTCGATGCTCTTGTCCATTTCCTGCTGGCTGCCCCTTCCGATGTCGCGCCCCTTGAGGTACAGGCGATAGGCCTCGGGGTCCGTGGTCGCGGCCTGGGCGAGTTTCGCCTTCTCCTCGCCGCTCAGCTGGCGCCGGAGGGTCTTCACGATGGTGGTGACGATCTCGGCCTCGACCTGCTGGAGGTCGTCGGCCTTGCGGCTGTACTTGTCGCCCCAGAGCTGCGACGCATCGCCCACCCGCACCAGCTCGGCGGTGATGGCGAGGTCCGCGCCACGCTGGGAGAGGGCCCCGAGGATGAGGGCGTCGACGCCGAGCTTGCGGCCGATCTCCATCGGGTCGAGCCTCTTGCCCTTGAAGGCGAAGGCCGAGGTGCGCGAGATGACCTTGAAGCCGGAGAGTCCCGAGAGCCGGTTGATGAGGCTCTCCGAGATGCCATCGCCCAGGTAGTCGAGCGAGGCATCGCCGGTCGCGTTCTCGAAGGGCAGCACGGCCACCGAGCCGATCGCGCCCCCGCGCGAATTCGCCTGGAAGGCGACGACGGCGGCCACCGCGACCAGGGCCACCGCCAGGGCGGCACCCAGGAGCAGGCGGCGGCGAGCGGGCGCTTTCCCGGGCAGGGCCGCGGGATGGCGCTCGCCCGGCGCGGCGACGGCCGGCGCGGCGCTCACCGCCTGACCCGCGGGAGCCAGCAGGCGCGCCACCCGCTCGACGAAGGCGGCGGGCACGTCGCCGTCCGGAAGGCGGGTCCACTGGACCTCGCGGAACCGATCCGGCACGAGCGCCTCGGACTCGGGGGTGTCGTCCAGGACGACCGGCAGCAGGAAGGCCCGCTCGTGGGCCATCAGGTGAGATCGGTCCACGGCGAGCTTCCATTCGAGGCGGAAGTAGCCCTCGCTGCGGGCGTTCGTGCTCGCCGAGACGAATGGCACGAACAACGCGCACTCCCGGATCCTCTTCCGGATGGAGGCGTCCCAGGCTTCCCCCCCACGCAATTCGTCCTGGTCGAACCAGACCTCGATGCCGGCCCGGCGAAGGGCGTCGCACACGCGCCGGGCTGCCTCCGAGTCCTGCGAGGCGTAGCTGAGGAAGACGGCGGGGGTGGCGGGGCTCATGGCGCGACCGATCATAGCCGCTTTCGTTTCGGGCCACCCGGCGCGCGAGGCGCCCTTCCGATGTACGCTTGGCTCCATCGCCCGCCGGACCGCTCCCCTCCCCCATGACCAGGCACCTCCTCCTCGCCCTCCTCCTCGCCCTCGCCCAAAACGCCCAGCCGGCCGACTGGAACCGCATCCGGGTCGGCGTCGAGGGGGCCTACCCGCCCTTCAGCTCGCTGGCGGCCGACGGCACCCTGCATGGCTTCGACATCGACATCGCCAAGGCGCTGTGCGTGGAACTGAAGGCCGAATGCCAGCTCGTGCAGGCGCCCTTCGACGGCATGATC
Source organism: uncultured Lysobacter sp. (assembly GCA_964587315.1). Classification (GTDB taxonomy): domain Bacteria; phylum Pseudomonadota; class Gammaproteobacteria; order Burkholderiales; family Usitatibacteraceae; genus FEB-7. Next base: position 19,923 of record CAZPLW010000006.1, on the reverse strand, counting down.
CCGGGCCTGCAGGCGAGGAAGTTCGACGCCATCGTCGCCTCGATGTCCATCACGGAGGAGCGCCGCAAGGCCGTGGACTTCACGGTGCGCTACTACAACTCGCCCAGCCGGTTCGTCGCGAAGAAGGGCGCGAACCTCGTGGTGACGCCCGAGGGGATGAAGGGCAAGCGGATCGGCGTGCAGCGCGCGACCATCCACGACCGCTACGTGACCGACCTCTTCAAGGGCAGCCAGATCGTCCGCTACACGAAGCAGGACGAGACCTTCCTCGACCTCGCCTCGGGCCGCCTCGACGCCACCCTCGTCGATTCCGTCGCCGCCTCCTTCGGCTTCCTGAAGATTTCCGCCGGCCGGGACTTCGAGTTCATCGGCCCGGTCTTCGAGGACCCGAAGTACTTCGGTTACGGGTCCGGCATTGCGGTGCGCAAGACGGACACGGACCTGCGCGCCAGGCTGGACGGCGCCATCGCCGCGATCCGCGCCAACGGCATCTACAAGCGCATCCAGGACAAGTACTTCGACTTCGACATCTACGGCAAGGCGCCGGCGCCGTAGATGCTGCACGGCTACGGGGGCAGCCTCCTCGAGGGCACCGGGCTCACGCTCGCGGTCGCCGGCGCCTCGCTCGCGATCGCCTGCGTGCTGGGGCTCGCGGCCGCCGCGGCGAAGCTCTCGGCGTCCCGCCTCGCCCGCGCCCTCGGCACGGCCTACACCACGGTGATCCGCGGCGTGCCCGATCTCGTCCTCATGCTCCTGGTCTTCTACGGCGGGCAGATGGCCGTCAACGAGATGGCCTCGCGGCTGGGATACGACGGGTTCATCGACGTCGATCCCTTCGTGGCGGGCGTGGCCACGATCGGGTTCATCTTCGGCGCCTATCTCGCCGAGACCTTCCGGGGCGCCATCCTCGCGATCCCGGCGGGCCAGCGCGAGGCCGGCATCGCCTACGGCATGGGCCGGCTGCAGGTGATGTGGCGGATCACGCTGCCGCAGATGGTGCGCCTCGCCCTTCCGGGCTTCACCAACAACTGGCTGGTGCTGGTGAAGTCGACGGCGCTCGTCTCGGTGATCGGCCTGAACGACATGATGCAGCGCGCGGGGCAGGCGGCCGGCGCGACGCGCGAGCCCTTCACCTTCTACCTCGCGGCGGCGGCCCTCTACCTCGCCATCACCACCGTCTCGCTCCTCGCGCTCAAGACGCTGGAGAAGCGGTATTCGCTCGGCGTGGCTCGGGCAGCATGAGGCACCCGGCGAGGGCCCCGCTCGCGGGATCGACGGCAAGCCGATTGCTGCCGGGCGCCGACAAGATCACTCGTCTCCTTGCACGAACGTACGGAGGCGCCTCCAAATGAACCTGGGCGCCATCGGGGAAGCGCTCCCGTCCTTCGTCGAGGGCCTGCAGGTCACGGCGTTGCTGCTCGTGGCCGCGCTCGCGCTGGGCCTCGCCGCCGCCGTCCCGCTCGCCCTCGCCCGCCACTCGCCGCGCCCGTGGCTCTCGGGGCCGGTGTGGCTCTTCACCTACGTGATCCGCGGCACGCCGATGCTGGTGCAGCTCTTCCTCCTCTACTACGGACTGGCGCAGTTCGAGGCGGTGCGCGAGAGCGCGGCCTGGCCCTGGCTCTCCTCGGCGTGGTTCTGCGCCATCGCGGCCTTCGCCATCAACACCTGCGCCTACACCACCGAGATCCTGGCCGGCAGCCTCGGCACGACGCCCGCGGGCGAGGTGGAGGCCGCGCGCGCCCTGGGCATGAGCCACGCCACGGTGGTGCGCCGCATCCTGCTGCCCTCGGCGATGCGCCGCGCGATCCCCGCCTATTCCAACGAGGCGATCATGATGCTGCAGGGCACCTCGCTCGCGAGCATCGTGACGCTCCTGGACCTCACCGGCGCCGCGCGGGAGATGAACTCGCGCACCTACCTGCCCTTCGAGGCCTTCCTCACGGCGGCCGCCTTCTACCTCGCGCTCACCTTCGTGCTCGTGGCCCTCTTCCACCGCGCCGAGCGCCGCTGGCTCGCCCACCTGAAATGACGGCGCAGCTCGAGGTGCAGGGCCTGCACAAGCGCTTCGGCTCGCACGAGGTGCTGGGGGGCGTGAGCCTCTCGGCCGCGCGCGGCGACGTCATCGCGGTCATCGGCTCCTCGGGCTCCGGCAAGAGCACGCTGCTTCGCTGCATCAACCTGCTCGAGCGGCCGCACGCCGGGAGGATCCTGCTCTCCGGCGAGGAGCTCTCGCTCGTCCCCGACCGCGACGGCTCGCTCAAGGCCGCGGACGCGCGCCAGCTGCAGCGATTCCGCACGCGCCTCGCCATGGTGTTCCAGCACTTCAACCTGTGGGCGCACCTCACGGCGATCGAGAACGTGATGCAGGCCCCGGTGCACGTGCTGGGGCAGCCGAAGGCCCGGGCGCGCGAGAAGGCCGAGGCCCTGCTCGAGCGCGTGGGCGTGGGCCGTTGCCGCGACCAGTACCCCGCGCGCCTTTCCGGCGGCGAGCAGCAGCGCGTGGCCATCGCCCGGGCGCTCGCCATGGAGCCGGACGTGATGCTCTTCGACGAGCCCACCTCGGCCCTCGACCCGGAACGGGTGGGAGAAGTGCTCAAGGTGATGCGCGACCTCGCCGCGGAGGGCCGCACCATGATCGTGGTCACGCACGAGATGGGCTTCGCGCGCGAGGTGTCCTCGCAGCTGGTCTTCCTGCACGGCGGGCGCATCGAGGAGCAAGGCGAGCCCCGCGCGGTGCTCGCGAATCCCTCGAGCGAGCGGCTGCGGCAGTTCCTCTCGGGCAGCCACCGGTAGCGCCGTCACATCGCGTCAAGGATCCGCCAGCCGGCCACGCTAGAATCGAGGCCTCGCAATCGCCGCCGGAAACCGCCATGACCGCCCCCACCCGCGCCACCTTCGACCAGGTGATGGTCCCCAGCTACGCCCCCGGGTCCTTCGTGCCCGTCTCGGGCAAGGGCTCGCGCGTGAAGGACCGCAAGGGCCGCGTCCTCATCGATTTCGCCGGCGGCATCGCCGTCACCGCCCTGGGCCACTGCCATCCGCAGGTCGTGAAGGCGCTCAAGCGCCAGGCCGACCGCCTGTGGCACGTCTCCAACGTCGTCACGAACGAGCCGGCGCTGGAGCTCGCCTCGAAGCTGGTCGCGAAGACCTTCGCCGAGCGCGTCTTCTTCTGCAATTCCGGCGCCGAAGCCAACGAGGCCGCGCTCAAGCTCGCGCGCCGCGTCGCCTCCGACGCCGAGATCGTGAAGGGCAAGCGCCCCGACGTGGCCCGCCGCCACGAGATCGTCGCCTTCGAGAACGCCTTCCACGGCCGCACGCTCTTCACCGTGACGGCCACCGGCCAGAAGAAATACCTCGAGGGCTACGGGCCGCTGCCCGCCGGCATCCGGCACGTGCCCTACAACGACCTCGCCGCCGCGAGGGCCGCCATCACGACCCGCACCTGCGCCGTCATCGTGGAACCCATGCAGGGCGAGGGCGGCGTGACGCCGGCGACGAAGGCGTTCCTGAAGGGCCTGCGCAAGCGCTGCGACGAGACCGGCGCGCTGCTCGTCTTCGACGAGATCCAGTCGGGCGCGGGCCGCACGGGGGCGCTCTACGCGTACATGAAGTTCGGCGTCACGCCCGACATCCTCACCACGGCCAAGGGCCTGGGCGCGGGCTTTCCCATGGGCGCCATGCTCACCACGGAGAAGCTCGCACGGCACTTCACCGTCGGCTCCCACGGCACCACCTTCGGCGGCAACCCGCTCGCCTGCGCGGTGGGCAGCGCCGTGATCGACATCATTTCCTCGAAGCGCGTGCTGGCCGGCGTCGAGAAGCGCCACGCGGCCTTCGTGAAGGGCCTCGAGGCGATCAACCGGAAGCACGGCGTCTTCCGCGACATCCGCGGCATGGGGCTGCTGCTGGGCTGCGAACTCAAGCCCGCCTATGCCGGCAAGGCCCGGGACCTCATGCACCTCGCGGAGAAGCACGGCGTCATGCTGCTGCAGGCCGGCCCGGACGTGATCCGCTTCGCGCCGTCCCTCGTGATCCCGATGGGCGATCTCAGGGAAGGCCTCGCGCGCTTCGGGAAGGCGGTCGCGGCCTTCGCATGAAGGTCATCCGCCCCATCGCCCGCGGCGACCTGCCGGCGCTGGTCGCGCTCGTGCGCGAGGGCGGCTCGGGCCTCACCACGCTGCCGCCGGACGAGGAACGCCTCGACCGGCGCATCGCCGCGAGCGAGGCGTCCTTCGCCGGCCGCTCGGAACGTCCGGAGGAGACCTACCTCTTCGTGATGGAGGACCTCGCGACGGGGCGCCTCGCGGGCGTGTGCGGCATCGACGCCGCCGTGGGGCTTCGCCAGGCGTGGTACTCGTATCGCGTGGGCCTCGCCGTGCACGCCTCGAAGGAGTTCGGCATCTTCACGCAGACGCCTACGCTCTTCCTCTCCAACGACCTCACCGGGCAGAGCGAGCTGTGCTCGCTGCTGCTGCACCCGGACTACCGCAAGGGCGGCATGGGGGCGCTCCTGTCCAAGTCCCGCCTCCTGTTCATGGCCGGGCACCGCGCGCGATTTTCCGCCAAGGTGATCGCGGAGCTGCGCGGCGTCGCGGACGCGAACGGCCTGTCGCCCTTCTGGGAGAGCCTCGGCCGGCGCTTCTTCTCGATGGACTACTCGCGCGCCGACTACCTCACGGGCATCGGGCACAAGGCCTTCGTCGCGGAGCTGATGCCCAAGCACCCGCTCTACACCACGTTTCTTTCGCCCGAGGCGCAGGCCGTGATCGGCCAGACGCACACCGACACCGCGCCCGCCCGGCGCCTGCTCGAGCAGGAGGGCTTCCGCTACGAGGGGCACGTGGACATCTTCGACGCCGGCCCGGTGCTCGAGATCGACGTGGACGACGTGAGCGCCATCCGCAAGAGCCGCCTGTTCGACGTGGCCATCGGCACGCCGGAGGGCGATGCCGCGTGGCTCGTGGCGAGCACGGGATTCGAGGGCTTCCGCGCGACCGTCGTGAAGGGCGGTCCTTCGCGCGAGCGGTTCGCGCTGCCCGCGGAGGCGCTCGCGGCCCTGGGCGTGCCGGCCGGCGGGAAGCTGCGCGCCGTGGCCCTCGCCCCGGCGGACCGCAGCGTCTGACCATGACGATCCGCCTCGGGGGCCGGCCGGTCGCCGGCGAAGGCGAGGCCTTCGCCTCCCGCAATCCCGTCACCGGCGAGACCGTGTGGGAGGGCCGCGCCGCCTCCGAATCGCAGGTGGACCTGCTGGTCGCCGCCGCCCGCGCCGCCTTCCCCGCGTGGCGCGACCGCACTGCCCACGAGCGTCTCGCCATCGCGCGGGCCTTCGCCGCGAAGCTGGGCGAGCGCCAGGACGAGCTGGCCGCGTGCATCGGACGGGAAACGGGCAAGCCGCGGTGGGAGGCGCTCACCGAGGTGGCGACGATGATCGGCAAGGTCGACATCTCCGCCAGGGCGCTCGAGGAGCGCGCGGGCGAGCGCGTGACGCCGCAGCCCGAGGGCTCCGCGGTCCTGCGCCATCGTCCCCACGGCGTCGTCGCCGTGTTCGGCCCCTACAATTTCCCGGGGCACCTGCCCAACGGCCACATCGTGCCGGCGCTGCTCGCGGGAAACGCCGTCGTGTTCAAGCCGAGCGAGCTCGCGCCCGGTGTCGCCGACCTCACCGTGCGCCTGTGGGAGGAGGCGGGGCTTCCGGCGGGCGTGCTGGGCCTCGCGCAGGGCGGACGCGAAACGGGCGCGGCGCTCGCGTCCCACGCGGGACTCGACGGGCTCTATTTCACCGGCTCGAGCGCGACCGGCGAGCGGCTGCACCGCCTCTTCGCCGAGACGCCGCGGCGCATCCTCGCCCTCGAGATGGGCGGCAACAACCCGCTCGTGGCGGGCGGCCGCATCGACCGTCTCGACGCCGCGGTGCATCACATCGTGCTGTCGGCGTACCTCTCCGCGGGCCAGCGGTGCACCTGCGCACGGCGGCTTCTGGTGAAACGCGGCGACGAAGGGGACGCCCTCCTCGCGCGGCTCGCGGACGTGGCCTCGCGCCTGCGTCCCGGCGCCTGGGACGATCCCGACCCGCCGTTCATGGGCGCCGTCGTCTCTCTCGCGGCCGCCGAGCGCGTGCTGGCCGCGCAGGCGAGGCTCGTGAGCCTCGGCGCGCGCGTCCTCCTCGCCTCGAAGCGCCTTCGCGAAGGCACCGCGCTCCTCACCGCGGGGCTCCTCGACGTGACCGGCATCGCGGACCTGCCGGACGAGGAGATCTTCGGCCCGCTGCTGCAGGTGCAACGCTACGGCACGCTCGAGGAGGCGATCGCCCTCGCCAACGCCACGCGCTACGGCCTCGCGGCGGGGCTGCTCTCCGAGGACGAGGCCGAGTGGCGCGCCTTCGAGCGCGGCATCCGCGCGGGCATCGTGAACTGGAACCGGCCGCTCACCGGCGCCTCGAGCGCCGCGCCCTTCGGCGGCGTGGGCGCGAGCGGCAACCACCGGCCGGGCGCGTACTATGCGGCGGACTACTGCGCGTACCCGCAGGCCTCGCTCGAATCGCCCGCCCTCGCGCTGCCCGGCAAGCTCACCCCCGGACTCGTCCTGTGACCGCCCGCGAATACAACTTCGACGGCATCGTCGGCCCGACGCACAACTACTCGGGCCTGTCCTTCGGCAACGTCGCCTCGAAGGCCCACGCCGGCGCCGTCTCGAATCCGCGCGACGCGGCGCTGCAGGGCCTCGCGAAGATGAAGGCGCTCGCGGACCGCGGCTTCGCGCAGGGCGTGCTGCCGCCGCTGCGGCGCCCCGACTTTTCGCTCCTTCATCGGCTGGGCTTCCAGGGCACCGACGCGCAGGCGATCGGAAGGGCCGCCCGCCAGGCGCCCACCCTGCTTGCCGCCGCCTACTCCGCCTCGTGCATGTGGACGGCCAATGCCGCGACCGTGAGCCCGAGCGCGGACACGCCCGACGCCAGCGTGCATTTCACGCCGGCCAACCTGGTCTCGAAGCTGCACCGCTCCGTGGAGCCGGAGGCGACGGCCCGCGTGCTCGCGGCGATATTCCCCGAGGGCCCGCACTTCACTCACCATGCGCCCCTGCCGGCCACGCCGCAGACGGGCGACGAGGGGGCCGCCAACCACACGCGCCTGTGCCCGCGCGCGGGAGAGCCGGGGGTCGAGCTCTTCGTGTACGGCGCGAGCGGATTCGATTCGGCGGCGCCGGCCCCGCGGCGCTTTCCGGCGCGGCAGACGCGCGAGGCCAGCGAGGCGGTGGCCCGCCTGCACGGGCTCAATCCCCTGCGCACCGTCTTCGCGCAGCAGAACCCCGAGGCCATCGACGCGGGCGTGTTCCACAACGACGTGATCGCCGTGGGCTCCGAGCGCGTGCTCTTCTGCCACGAGAAGGCCTTCCACGACCGGCCGGCGGTGCTGCGGCGGCTTCGCGAGGCGTTTGCGGGCGAGCTCGAGGTGATCGAGGTGCCGGAGACCTTCGTCTCGCTCGCCGACGCCGTCGAGACCTACCTCTTCAACAGCCAGCTGCTCGCGCGACCCGACGGCACGATGCTGCTGGTGGTGCCCGAGGAATGCCGGCGCCACGAGCGCGTCGCGAAGTATCTCGAGGGCCTCGCCACGCCGGGCGGCACCATCCGCGAGGTGCTGTCCTTCGACCTGCGCGAGAGCATGCGCAACGGCGGCGGGCCGGCGTGCCTGCGCCTGCGCGTCGAGCTGACCGACGGGGAAGCCGGCGCGATGCACCGCGGCGTCCTGCTGGACGACGCGCTGCACGGACGCCTCGTCCAGTGGGTGCAGGCCCACTATCGCGACAGGCTCCAGCCCGAGGACCTCGCCGACCCGACCCTCGCCATCGAGGCGCAGGAGGCGCATTCGGCGCTCGGGCGGATCCTCGGGATCGCGCTGCCGGGCTAGCGGCGCGCCGATCGGCTAGGGAATCGCCTCCACCGTCCGCCCCCTCAGCGTGACGAACGTGAAGCCCTTGGCCAGCATCCCCGGCAGCGCGTCGCGCAGCCCCTCCGCGCTCTGCGAGCCGGGCTTGTTCATGTGCAGCAGGATGATGTCGCCGGGCGCGGCCTTGTCGAGTCGGGCCACGACCGCGGCGCGCGAAAGGGTCGCTCCCGCGTCGCCATTGATCGAGAAACCCGCGATGCGATAGCCCAGCGCGCGGATCTCGTCGATGGCCTCCGGGTCGTAGCGCGCCGTCGCGCCGCGGTACCAGGCCGGCCGCGCGAGTCCCGCGAACGCCATCGCGTGCGCGCCGCCCTCCACTTCCCGCCGAAGCGCCGCCTTGTCCGCCGCGCCCGGGATGCCGTAGACATGGCGATCGTGGCCGATGACGGCCGGCACGTGGTTCTCGCCGTGGTTCTCGATGGCGAAGAGCTGCGGGTGGGCCGCGAGCTTCCTCACGGCATCGGGGTGGCGCACCAGCCAGCGGCGCGTGACGAAGAGGGTGGCGGGCACGCGATGCTCCACCAGCACGTCCACGAGATCCGCATCGATATCCCCGCCGCACGCGTCGAGCGTGAGGGCGACGGCGCGCTCTCCCGGGGCGAGGACGAGCTTATGGTGGATCTCGATGGAGCGGTCGCCTCGCGAGGTGGCCTTCGAATGGGAGGGGATGGACGAAGGGCCGCTCGCGAAAGCCACAAGCGAAGCGAGCAGCGACGCCAGGGCCAGGACGAGGCCGGATGCCGGGACCCTCAAACCTGCATCGCCCACGCGACGAGAAGCGCATACCCCGTCGCCGCCACGGCCGCATGCACGCCGATGGCCGCCATCCCCACCTTGCGCGGCCGCTTCTTCGCGATCATGGGCGTCGCGAAGCCCGTCATCACCGAGAGCACGAGGAAGAGGCCCGCCGTGCGCACGAGCTCGCCCGTCGCGGGGTCGGCGCCATCGGGGGTCCCCTTGATGAGCATGGCCACGCCCTCCAGGCCGATCACGGCCAGGATCACGTGCGCGCCGATCACCACGGGCTTGCTGCGCTCGCGGCGAAGGAAGAGCCAGCCCAGGTACAGGCCCACGGCCACGCCGGCCGTCATGATGAGCACGATGGGAAGCGCGTTCATGGGCGCAGTCTACGTCGCACCGCCCGCGCCCACCAACTCCGGTGCCCGGGAGGCGGCGGGCACGGTAATATCGCCGCCATGTCCCAGCCCCTCAACGTGAAGCACCTCGAGACGTTCTACTGGATCGTGCGCCTGGGCACGTTCGCCGCGGCCGCCGAACGGCTCGGCACGACGCAGCCCACCGTCTCGGCGCGAATCCAGGAACTGGAGCAGGTGCTGGGCGTCATCGTCTTCGACCGCACCCACCATCGCGCCAAGCTCACGCCCAAGGGCCGCGAGCTGGTCTCCTACGCCGAGCGCGTGGTGGGGATGACCTCCGAGATCATGCACCGCGTGGGCAACGCGGCGTCGCTCGCGGGCGTCCTGCGCCTGGGCGTCGCGGAACTGGTGTCGGTCACGTGGCTGCCGATCCTCACGGAGACGTGCCGCGCGCGCTATCCCAACATCACCCTCGACATCGAGGTCGACGTGATGGACCCGCTCATGCATCGCCTGCGCGAGGGCGACCTGGACCTGGTGCTGGGCCCGGGCCCGATGAACGACCCGAACATCGCCTGGCATTCGCTCGGCACGGCCAAGTTCCACTGGATGGCGGGCCGCTCGCTGGAGCTGCCGGCGCGCGAGCTCACGCCGGCCGATCTCGCCAAGCACCCCATCGTGACGCTCTGCGCCGATTCCCACGTCTACCGCCACGTCGAGCGCTGGTTCGAGGAATTCCGCGAGCCCTTCCGCTTCGTGACGAGCTGCAACCGCATGAGCGTGGTGGCGGACCTCACCCGGCGCGGGCAAGGCGTGAGCCTGTTGCCGCGCGTGGCCTACGAGCCGGAGCTGGCCGAGGGCTCGCTTCGCATCCTCAAGACGCGTTCCGAGGCCTACGCCGTCGAGTTCTTCGCGGTGCTGCCCCACGGGCGCTTCAACCCGCTCGCGGACGCCGTGTGCTCGCTCGCCCTGCAGTGCACGTCCTTCACCGGCAAGGCGAAGCGCAAGGCGCCCGAGCGCGCGGCCTGACCGATGGCGAACCCGAAAGGCCCCCTCGCCGGCATCCGCGTGCTCGAGTTCGGCCAGATCGCCGCCGGACCCTTCGCCGGCATGCTGCTCGCGGACCTGGGCGCCGACGTGGTGAAGGTCGAGCGCCCCGACGGCGGCGACGACATGCGCCAGTGGCCCCCGCTCGTGAAGGGCGAGGCGGGCAAAGTCTTCAGCGAGAACTTCGCCTCGCTCAACCGCAACAAGCGAAGCATCGCCGTGGATCTCAAGGACGCGGCGCAGGTGGAGCGGCTCAAGCGCCTGTGCCTCGAGGCGGACGTGATCGTCGAGAACTACCGGCCCGGCGTCCTCGCGCGGCTGGGCCTGGGCTACGAGCAGCTCTGCGCGCTCAACCCGAAGATCGTCTACGCCTCGGTGAGCGGCTACGGGCAAAGCGGCCCCTACGCCACCAAGGGCGCCTTCGACGTCGCGGTGCAGGCCATGAGCGGGGTGATGAGCTGCACGGGAGAAGCGGGCGGCGGCCCCGTCAAGTGCGGCGTGCCGGTGGGCGATTTCGCGGGCGGGCTCTACGCGGCCTACTGCATCCTCGCCGCCCTGCGCGAAATGGAAAAGAGCGGCCGGGGCGCGCACATCGACTGCTCCATGCTGGGCGCCCTCCTCGGCTTCTCGGCGCTGCAGACGAGCGAGTACTTCGGCACGGGGGTTCCGGCGAAGCCCCTCGGATCCGCCCATCCGCGCAACGCGCCCTACCAGGCCTTCCACGGCTCGGACCGGCCCTTCGTCATCGCCGCGGGCAACGACAAGCTGTGGAACGACGTCTGCGAGGCCGTGGGGATGCCGGAACTCTTCAAGGACCCGCGCTTCACGGACCAGAAGTCGCGGGCCAGGAACCAGGTGGAGCTGGCGGCGCTCCTGCAGCCTGCGTTCTCGAAGAAATCCTCGCACGAGTGGCTCGCGGAATTCGATCGCCGCGGCGTGCCCTGCGCGCCCATCCACGATTTCGCCGAGGTGCTCGCCGACCCGCACGTCGCGCACATGGGCTGGGTCGAGCCGCTGGAGCTTCCCAACGGCGTGAAGACGAGGACGGTGGGATTTCCCATCGGCATCAGCCACTTCGATTTCGAGATCTACCGGCGGCCGCCTTCGCTCGGGGAACATACGGACGAGGTGTACGAGGAGTGGGGAAAGCGGGCGTAGCCACCGGGCCGATCGCCGTGCAATTTTCACGGCGTCCGCTTAACATCCGATACTTTCGAGCTCCCCACGAAAGGTCGTCGATGCGCCTGGTTCCGATTGCCCTCCTCGCCTTCTCCCTGGCCGCGCAGGCCGCCGATCCCCTCGCTGCCCCCGGCACGCCCGCCGCGGGCCGGTCGCCGGAACAACTCGCGGGCGACTGGTGGAAGTGGGCCGTGGCCGCGCCCGAGGAGACGAGCCCCGTCCGCGACCGCTCCGGCGCGCACTGCGCCGTCGGCCAGCGCGGCGAGGTGTGGTTCCTCGCGGGCGGCTACGGATCCTCGAAGATCCGCCGCACCTGCACCGTCCCTGCCGGCAAGAGCCTCTACTTTCCGGTCATCAACATGGTGTACTGGCCGCGCGAGGAGGGCTCCTCATCGTGCGAGCGGGTGAAGCGCTCGGCGACCCTCCACAACGACGCGGCGATCGAGCTCTTCGGCGAGCTGGACGGCAAGCCCCTTCCCGACCTGAGGCGCTATCGCGTCGCCACCCGCGAGTGCTTCGACCTCTTCGAAAGGGCTCGCGAAGCGGGCGGGGCCGCGCCGCCCGTCCCGGCCGCCACCGACGGGTATTGGCTGCTCATGAACCCGTTGCCGCCGGGCAAGCACGTCCTCAAGTTCGGGGGGCGTTACAACCGCGAGAGCGGCGCCTACGGGAAGATGGTCCAGGACATCGAGTACGAACTCGTGGTGAAGTAAGGTCAGCCATGGGCAAGCGGTCCATTCCATGCCGGACTTCGTGGGGCTGGCCGGCTGACGGGCGGAACGGGGGCGAAAGGCCTAGCGCCGCGCCGAACCGGGCGGCGTAACATGCTTCAAATTCCCAACGCCGAAGGTCCTCACCATGAAGAACACCAATGCCTGGTACGCCCGCGTCGGCGTCGTCCTCTTCCTCCTGATGCTGTTCATTCCCGCGGCCTCGATCTCGGGCAGCGCCCGGGGCTTCGGGCTCTTCATCGCGGCCGCCCTGTGCGTCCTGTACATCTGGAATGAGCAGGTGACCTTCCGCAAGCGCTCGGACCCCTCCTGGGCGGAACTGCTGCCGAAGGTGACGGCGCCCGGGCTCGTGGTTCTCCTCACGCCGGTCTTCGCCATCATCCGATAGCGCCCGCCCCGCCGCCCGTGCCGATGACGAAGGCGGAACCCGCCGAGAACCCCGACGCCTACGTCGAAGCCCTCACCGGCTGGCAGCGCGCATTGGTCGAGGGCATCCGCGCGACGGTCCGCAAGAGCACGCGGCTCGAGGAAGTCATCAAGTGGGGCAACCTCGTCTACCTCTCGAACGGCCCGGCCCTGCTCATCCGGGTCGAGCCGGATCGCGTGCTGTTCGGCTTCTGGCGCGGCCAGCAGATGCGCGACATCGAGCCGCGCCTCAAGCCCGGCGGCAAGTACGAGATGGCGACGGTGGATCTGCGCGAGGGTGACGAGATCGCCCCCGCCACCGTGCGCCGGCTGGTGAAGAAGGCGATGCGGCTCAACGCGGCGCTGGGCGACCCCACCCGTGCCTGAGGACGGGCGGGAAGGGAAGCACATCCGCGCGATCGCATGGGCCTTGGCTTGCTGCCTCGCGGCCACGCTGGCGTGCGCCCGTGCCGCCGATCCCGACAAGGTTCTGCGCACGGCCCTCTCGATCGGCGAATCGGCATTCGATCCGGCCGTGTACCAGGACAATTCCTCGGCCACGATCGCCGGCCAGATCCTCGAGCCGATGCTTCAGTACGAGTACCTGGCGAGGCCGGCGAAGCTAGCACCCAATACGCTCGAATCGATGCCCGAGGTCTCGGACGACGGGAAGACCCTGACCTTCCGCCTTCGCAAGGGCATCTACTTCACCCCGGACCCGGCTTTCAAGGGCAAGCCGCGCGAACTCGTCGCGGCCGACTACGCCTACAGCATCCTGCGGTTCTTCGATCCGAAGGTGAAGTCGCCCAACCTGTACCTCGTCGAGGACAAGTTTCTCGGCCTCGACGAGGCGCGCGAGCGCGCCCTCAGGACAGGCAAGCCCTTCGACTACGACGCCTCGTACCCCGGCCTGCAGGTGCTCGACCGCTACACGCTTCGCATGCGACTCAAGAGGCCCGGCTACTCGCTTCTCCACGACCTCGCGGGGAACTACTTCGGCGCCATCGCGCGCGAAGTGGCCGAGCACTATGGAGCCGACCTCGGCGCCCACCCGGTCGGCACCGGCCCGTACGTGCTCAGGCATTGGACGCGCGGGCACAAGATCGTGCTGGAGGCGAACCCCGCGTACCGGGAACTGGTCCTGGCCCCGAACCCCCAGCCGCAGAGCGCCGAGGACGGCGAGATCCTCCGCGACGTCGGCGGCCGGCGCCTGCCGCTCATCGGCCGCATCGAGGTCTACGTGATCGAGGAGAACCAGCCCCGGTGGCTGTCCTTCGTGAACGGCGATCACGACATCATCCAGCGACTGCCGAACGAGTTCATCCACTTGGTCGCCCCGCAAGGCGAGCTCGCGCCGTGGCTGGCGAAGCGCGGCATCCGCCTGCACCGCGAGTGGGAGCCGCGCACCGGGTACACGTACTTCAATCTCGACGACCCGGTAGTGGGCGGCTACGAGCCCCACCAGGTGGCGCTGCGCCGCGCCGTCACGCTGGCTTACGACATCCCCGGGGAGATCCGCATCCTTCGCAAAGGCCAGGCGATCGCGGCCCAGGGCCCGATCCCACCGGGCGTCGAGGGCTACGACCCGTCCTTCCGCAACCCCGCCGCCGATTACAACCCCGCGAAGGCCCGGGCGCTGCTCGACCTGTTCGGGTACGTGGATCGCGACGGGGACGGCTATCGCGAGCGCCCCGACGGTTCGCCGCTCCAACTCGAACTCGCTTCGCGCACCGATCTCGAGTCACGCCAGTACGACGAGCTGTGGCGGCGGTGCATGGACGCCGTGGGCCTTCGCATCCGCTTCAAGAAGGGCAACTTCGCCGACTTCTCGAGGGAGTCCAACGCGGGGACCCTGCAGATGTGGAACCTGAGCTGGATCGCGGGCTCGCCGGCCGGCGACTTCTGGATGGGCCTCTTCTACGGGCCCAACGCCGGCAAGAGCAACGACTCGCGCATGCGGCTGGCGGCCTTCGACCGCCTTTACGAGCAGTCGCGAACGATGCCCGATTCGCCGGCGCGCACGCGCCTCTACCAGGAGATGACGCGCCTGCTGCTCGTCTACGCCCCGTGGGTGTTCCACGTCCACCACGCGAGCACGCACCTCACCCAGCCCTGGGTCAAGGGCTACAAGAAGCACCCGTTCCAGCAGGCCAACTGGCGATACCTGGACATCGTCAGGTGACGATGAGTGGAAGCCGCGAACGCCACCCGTGACGGCCGGTGCGGGGGCGGCGCGGTGCAGTTCGGCTCCCGGCGCGGCATACTGGCGTCACAACGACAAAGCCAGACGAGGAGAACATGAACCGCCGCCATTTCACGCAGGGCGCCGCCGCCCTTGCGCTCGCCGCGAGCCTTCCGCTTCGTGCGCAGCAGAAGTTCCCGAACAAGCCCATCAAGTTCGTCGTGCCCTTCGCGGCCGGCGGCGGGGGCGACGTCACGGCCCGCATGCTCGCGCAGCGGCTCTCGGAGCGCATCAACAACCCGGTGGTCGTGGAGAACAGGACGGGCGCGGGCGGCAACATCGGCTCGGACTTCGTGCTGAAGAGCCCGCCGGACGGGTACACGCTGCTCAACATGTCGAGCAGCTACCCCATCCAGGCCGCGGTAACCAAGACGCCCTACGACGCCATCGCCGACATGCAGCCCATCATCATGGTCTCGCGCGACCCGGTGGTGGTGCTCGTGAACCAGGCCTCGCCCCTGAAGAACGCGAAGGATCTCCTCGAGGCCGCGAAGAAGGCGCCCGACAAGCTCACGCACGGCTCCGCGGGCGTGGGCTCCATCGCGCACCTGGGCACCGAGGAGCTGGCCTACCTGATGGGCATCAAGCTGGTGCACGTGCCGTACAAGGGCTCCTCGCAGGCCTTCAGCGACCTGCTGGGCGGCCAGGTGGACATGATGCTCACCAGCGCCACCTTCGGCGCCTCCTACGTGAAGAGCGGCCGCGTTCGCGCGCTGGGCGTCGCGGGCACCGCGCGCCTTCCCTCCCTGCCCGACGTGCCCACCTTCGAGGAACAGGGCTTCACCGGCTACCACGTCGTCGACTGGAAGGCCGTCGCGGGCCCGAAGGGCATCCCGGCCGACTTGGTCGCGTTCCTCAACCGGGAGCTGAACGCCGTCCTGCAGTCGAAGGAAGTGACCGAGAAGATGAAGGCCGAGGGCACCACGGCCGTGGGCGGCACGCCCGAACAGATGATGGAAACCGTGAAGTCCGACATCGCCCGCTGGAAGCGCGTGGCGGAAATGGCCAAGGTGAAAATCGAATGAGCCATGCCCTGAACAAGGAAATGCGCCGCCTGCTGGTGGCGGGAGCCGGACACATCATGCCGGGCGCGGGCAATGCCCTCGCCGCGCGCGTGATCCAGGCCACGGGCCACAGGATGATGATGATGAGCGGCGCGGCGGTGGCGAACTCGTACCTGGGCGTGCCGGACATCGGCCTCGTCTCGGTGACGGAGCTCGCGGGGCCCGGGGCGGCGACGCGCGACGTCGTGGACATCTGCATCCTCGCCGATGCCGACACCGGCTTCGGCAACGCGCTCAACACGCGGCGCACGGTGCAGCTCCTGGAGCGCGCCGGCGCCAACGCCATCATGCTGGAGGACCAGACGTACCCGAAGCGCTGCGGTCACTTCGAGGGCAAGAGCGTCATCCCGAAGGACGAGATGGTGAAGAAGCTCAAGGCCGCCGTGGACGCCCGGGTCGACCCGGACATGATGATCCTCGCGCGCACGGACGCCCGCGCCGTCGAAGGATTCGACGCCGCCTGCGATCGCGCCGCGGCCTACCGCGAGGCGGGCGCGGATTTCCTCTTCATCGAGGCGCCGCTCAATGCCGAGGAACTGCTCTCCATCCCGAAGCGCGTGCCCGGCATCCACCTGTGCAACATGGTGATCGGGGGCAAGACGCCGCTGCTGCCGCGCGAGGAGCTCGCCAAGGCCGGCTACGCGGTCATCTGCTACGCCAACGCAGCGCTGCAGGCGTCCCTCATGGCCATGGAGCAGGTGCTGGGCCACCTCGGGAAGAACGGGTCCATCGCCGGCATCGAGGACAAGCTCATGATGTTCAACGAGCGCCAGAAGATGCTGGACGCGGACAAGTTCAAGGACCTCGAGAAGCGCTACGCATGAGCGCCGCCGCGCGCACCTTCTTCGACAAGGTGTGGTCCGATCACGTCATCGCCCGGCTGGGCGACGACGCGGAACTGCTGCAGATCGACCGGCTGGTGCTGCACGAGCTCTCCGGCAGCCAAGCCGTGCGGGCGCTCGCGGAGGCGGGACGGCAACCGATGTGCCGTACGCAGGTCTTCACCGTG
>CAZPLW010000006.1:0-3193 GCA_964587315.1 uncultured Lysobacter sp. | reverse complement strand
GAGATGGTAGGTGTTGCCGAGAATAATCTGCGCACCGTGATCGCGCACCTCATCTCGACCGAGCCGGGGCGCGGGCCGACCGATTCCGTCTCGAAGAGCGGGCCCATCATGATCGAGACCACGCGAAAGGCTTCGCGCGACTGGGGCTTCCACTTCATCGACTACGACGACCCGCGCCAGGGCATCGCGCACGTGATCGCGCCGGAGCTGGGCATCGCCTTCCCGGGCGCGACGCTCGTGTGCTGCGACAGCCACACGAGCACCGTGGGCGGCGTGGGCGCGCTCACGTGGGGGATCGGGGCGAGCGAGGCCGAGCACGTGCTGGCCACGCAGGCCCTCGCGCAGTCGCGGCCGAAGACGATGCGCGTCAACTTCACCGGCACGCTGGCCCCGGGCGTGTATGCCAAGGACATGATCCTCGCGCTCATCGGGAGGATCGGCGCGCAGGGCGGCATCGGCTACGCGACCGAGTACGCGGGCTCCGCCGTGAGCGCCCTGCCCATCGAGGGACGCCTGACCCTGTGCAACATGTCGATCGAGTTCTCCTGCAAGTACGGCTTCGTGCCGCCGGACGAGACGACCATCGAGTACCTGGAGGGCCGCGAGTTCTCGCCCAAGGGCGCGGACTGGGACAAGGCCGTGGCGTACTGGCGAACGCTTCCTTCGGACGCCGGCGCCACCTTCGACCGCGAGGTGACGGTGGATTGCGACGGACTCGAGCCTCAGGTGACCTGGGGCATCAGTCCTCAGCAAGTCGTATCCATCGGTTCGCGCGTGCCCGATCCCTCGCAGGCTTCCGACGGCGAGGCGCGCCAGCTGGCGACGCGCGCCCTGGACTACATGCGACTCACGGCCGGCACGCCGCTCAAGGGCATTCCCATCGACGTGGCCTACATCGGCTCGTGCACCAACGCGCGGCTCTCGGACCTGCGCGCCGCCGCCGCCGTGCTCAAGGGCCGCAAGGTGAAGGCCGGCATCCAGGCCGTGTGCGTGCCGGGCTCCACGCCCGTGAAGCGCGCGGCGGAGGCCGAAGGGCTCGACCGCATCTTCAAGGACGCGGGCTTCGAGTGGCATGAATCCGCCTGCGGCTTCTGCGGCCACATCGGCAGCGACCGCTTCGCGGACCTGCGCGTGGTGAGCACCACGAACCGCAACTTCGAGGGACGCCAGGGACCGAAGACGCGCACGCACCTGGCGAGCCCGGCCACCGTGGCGGCCTCGGCCATCGCGGGCTGCATCGCCGACGCGCGGGGGATCGCCTGATGGAATCGCTCCGCCAGGTGACCGGCATCGCGGCGCCCATGCTGCGAATCAACATCGACACGGACCAGATCATCCCGGCCCTCTTCCTGGGCGGCACGGACGCCAAGGGCTACGGCGCGAATCTCTTCCACGGCTCGCGTTTCCTGCCGGACGGAAAGCCCAACCCCGAGTTCATACTGAACCAGCCGCCCTACGACAAGGCGCAGGTGCTGCTCGCGGACCGCAACTTCGGTTGCGGGTCCTCGCGCGAGCGGGCGCCCAAGGCCCTTCGCGAGTTCGGCTTCCGGGCCATCCTCGCGCCGTCCTTCGGCGGGATATTCTTCAATAACTGCTATCGCAACGGGATCATCCCCGTGGAGTTGCCCATCGAGCAGGTGCGCGCCATCGCGGCGGAGGTCGAGGCCTCGGGCGGCAAGGCGGCGGTGACGGTGGACGTGGAAGCGCAGGTGGTCGTGGCACCTTCGGGGGCCCGGTACCCCTTCACCGCGCCCGCGACGCTTCGGCAGATGCTGATGGAGGGGATGGACGAGATCGCGCTGACGCTCTCCCGGGGGAATGAGATCGAGCGGTATCGGGAGGCGGATCGGGCGCGGAGGCCCTGGGCGTACTAGCCACGTCTCGGGGGCGGCGGGGGTGGAAAAACGGCCACGAATTGTGGCACTATGGCTACGTTTCGTGGCCATGGAGATCTTCCGTGAACCCTGCACTCGACGCCCTCTTCGGCAGCCGCTCGGCGGCGCAGACACTCCAGTTCCTGCAGAACTACGGCGAAGGACATGCGCGCCGCATCGCAGCGACCTTCGAGGTGCCCCACATGGCGATCCAGCGGCAACTCAAGCGACTGGAAGCCGAAGGCATCCTCGTAAGCCGACTCGTCGGCAATACCCGGGTGTTCACCTGGAATCCACGCAGTGCGACGGTGAAGGACCTGCGGGCATTCCTGGAGTCGGAACTCGCGCGCCTGCCGAAGGCGCAGACGCAGCAGTTCTTCCGGCAACGCCAACGACCACGCCGATCCGGAAAGGCGCCGTGATCCATGGCCATCAACCGGAAGACCACTCCGGCTGAACTGGCCGCCCGGGTCAGCCAGGCGCTCGAGACCGCCGGGATCAAGGCCACGTTGTCCGGCGGCGCCGCGGTCGGCATCTACAGCGAGAACCGATACCAATCCAAGGATCTCGACTTCGTCACGGCCGAAAGGGCCAAGCGGCTCTCGGAAGCCTTGGCTCCGCTCGGATTCGCCTTGGCGTCGGACAAGCGCCACTTCGAGCACCCGGAAACGGACCTGTATCTCGAGTTCCCGCCCGCTCCGCTCGGCTTCGGCGGCAGAGTGGTACCGCACGAAGACATCCCGCTACTGCAAACGCCTTGGGGACCCCTGCGCGTGATCACACCGACGCAGTGCGTAATGGACCGTCTTGCGGCCTACTGGCACTGGAACGATCGCCAATCATGGGACCAGGCTGTCATGGTGGCAACGCATTGCGATGTGGATTTCGCGGACCTGGTGAAGTTCGCCAGGGAAGAGAAGGCGGATCCCAAGGACATCGACAAACTGCGCCGGCAATCCGGACGATGAACGCCTTCGCCCTCGGCATCTTTGTGCTGTTGTCTCTCGTCGGGTCGGTCTTCGACCTCCATCCATGGCTGGTCCTGCGCAAAGGCATGTGGGTGAACGCCCCGACGATCCGGATCGCCCCCTTTGGCGAGGCCGGGGCGTTGAGCGCGAGGCGGCTGGTGGTGCCTTGCCGGGTTGGCCATTTCCATTGATTTCGAAGCGATGGAATTGACGAGTATTTTCAGGGAGTTGCGGATACCCCCTGTTGATTCAATGGCGGCCCGGGCGCATTATTCTTAACATCCGAAACATAGATAAAAGTTGGGTCTGCGATAGAAGGCGCATCAACGCGTAGACGAGCGATCGGCTGAC
>CAZPLW010000005.1:0-52817 GCA_964587315.1 uncultured Lysobacter sp. | reverse complement strand
TGTCGGCCATCGTGTACTTGCCGATGTTGCGGCAGGGCTCGGCCACCACCAGCAGCACGGTGATGTACGCGACCAGCCAGCCCACGGAGTACATGAAGCCGTCGTAGCCGTAGAGCGAGATGAGGCCGGCGATGCCCAGGAACGAGGCGGCCGAGAGGTAGTCGCCCGCGATGGCCCAGCCGTTCTGCAGGCCCGAGATGCCGCCGCCCGCCGCGTAGAAGTCCGCGGCCGTCTTGGTGCGCTTGGCGGCCAGGTACGTGATGTACATGGTGACGCCGATGATCGCGGCGAACACCGCGAAGGTGAGGTAGGTGTACTTCGGGTTCACGGCGGTCTGCGCGAAGGCGACGGCCGGGGCGCTGAGGGCGAGGGCCGCGATGGCCCAGCGGGAGATCTTCATGGTCAGGCTCCGATGTTCGCGGCGTCGCGGTTGATCTCTTCGGCCATCGCGTCGAACTGCG
Organism: uncultured Lysobacter sp.; assembly: GCA_964587315.1. GTDB lineage: Bacteria > Pseudomonadota > Gammaproteobacteria > Burkholderiales > Usitatibacteraceae > FEB-7. Next base: position 52,356 of record CAZPLW010000005.1, on the reverse strand, counting down.
CGGCGCGGCGCGAGTAGAGGAAGGCGATGCCCCAGGCGACGATGAATTCCGACAGGGCGAAGACGAGGCCGACGTTGATCGGGCCCCACACCTTGATCTTGAAGACGTCGGTCAGGTAGGCGGCGCCCAGCGGCAGGGCGAAGTAGTAGACGACCGAGAAGGCCATGAGGCCCCACAGGAAAAGCGCCTTCTTCGCGTGCAGTTCCTTGAAGCGGGGATCGGCCTCGATGGCCGACCAGTTGAGCGTTTGTTGTGACATCGGGGTTCCTCCTCCAATGAGAGCCTCGCCAATGTAGGCTCCAAGACTTGCACGATCCTTACGGAAAACCGGGGACGGTGCCCGATTTCGAAATCGGGCACCGTCCCCGGTCTTCCGGCTTTCGCGAAACTGACGGCCGGTATAATTCGTTCCCCCCTCCCCGAGTCCGCTCCCCGTGTCCGCCCAGGACCTCTCCAAGCTCCAGATCGACCGCAGCGCCAAGTCCTTCGGCCCCCGCCGCCGCCCCCGCTGGGTCAAGTGGGCGGTCGCCGCCGCGATCGTCGCCGCCCTCGTCGCGTTCTTCGCCTGGCGCGGCGCGAACGCGCCGGTCATCGTCGACGTGGCCACCGTCACGACGGCTTTCCCGTCCCAGGGATTCACTATCCTCAACGCCACGGGCCGCGTATCCGCGCAGCGCAAGGCCGCGGTGTCCACGAAGGCCACCGGCCGCCTGGAATGGCTGGGCGTGCAGGAGGGCTCGCGCGTGAAGGCGGGCGAGGTCATCGCGAGGCTGGAAAGCCTCGACGTGTCGGCCACGCGCGATTCCGCCCTCGCCGCCGTCACCGCCGCGCGCGCCAACCTGGAGCAAGGCGAGGCCGAGCAGCGCGACGCGCAGTCCGCCCTTCGCCGCGCCGAGGACCTCTACGCGAAGAAGTTCATCGCCGACTCCGCCCTCGACGCCGCGAAGGCCCGCCACGAGAAGGCCGTGGCCGCGGTCTCGAGCCTCAAGGCCGCCATCGGCGTCGCGCAGGCCAACGCGCGCTCGGCCTCCGTCTCGGTCGAGCAGACGCTCATCCGCGCGCCCTTCGACGGCATCGTCCTCACCAAGAACGCCAACGTGGGCGACATCATCACGCCCTTCTCCTCGGCGACCGATTCCAAGGGCGCCGTGGTGAACATGGCGGACATGGACACGCTGGAGGTCGAGGCCGACGTCTCGGAAGCTTCCATCGGCAAGATCAAGGTGGGCATGCCCGCCGAGATCCAGCTGGACGCCTATCCCGACGCGCGCCTCGCGGGCGAAGTCTCGCGCATCGTGCCCACGGTGGACCGCAGCAAGGCGACGCTGCTGGTGAAGGTATCCTTCCGGGAGAAGGACGCGCGCGTGCTGCCCGACATGAGCGCCAAGGTCGCGTTCCTCGAGCGCGCCGCCGCGGACAACGAGCGCAAGGCCGTCACCGCCGTGCGTCCCGAGGCGGTGGCGAAGCGCGGCGAGAGGAGCGTCGTCTTCGTCCTCGACAAGGACAGCCGCGTGAAGGAAGTCGCGGTGACCGCCGGGCGCAAGCTCGGCGACCTCCTCGAGATCGCGGGTGCCAGGGCCGGCGACAAGGTGGCCCTCGCCCCGCCCGAGAAGCTGCACGACGGCGCCACGGTCGCGCTCCTCAAGAAGTGAACGCCCCCGGCGGCCCCGGCCGCCCCCTCGTCGTCATCGAGCACCTCGCCAAGAGCTACCGGCGGGGCGACCAGGTCGTGCCGGTGCTCGACGACATCACGCTCCGCATCCCGGAGGGCGACTTCATCGCGCTCATGGGGCCCTCGGGCTCGGGCAAGTCGACGCTCCTCAACCTCATCGCGGGCATCGACAAGCCGGATTCGGGCACCCTCCTCGTGGACGGCGAGGACATCACGCGGCTGGGCGAAGCCGAGCTCGCGGACTGGCGCGCGGCCAACGTGGGTTTCGTCTTCCAGTTCTACAACCTCATGCCCGTGCTCGACGCGTTCGAAAACGTGGAGCTGCCCCTGCTGCTCACTTCGCTCAACCGGCGGGAGCGGCGCGAGCGCGTGGAGATGGCCTTGTCGCTCGTGGGCCTCGCCGACCGCATGGACCACCAGCCCAACGAGCTCTCGGGCGGGCAGCAGCAGCGGGTGGCGATCGCGCGGGCGCTCATCACGGACCCCACGATCATCGTGGCGGACGAGCCGACGGGGGACCTGGACCGGAAGAGCGCGGGGGAGATCCTGGGCCTCCTGCAGCGGCTCAATGCGGAGATGGGGAAGACGATCATCATGGTGACGCACGATTGGCATGCGGTGGAGTCCGCTCGCCATGTGGTGCATCTCGAGAAGGGTGAGCTTGTCGATGCGCCTGCAGCGCACTCCTGAGGTGAGTCAAAGGCGATGGAACCGCAGATGAACGCAGATGAACGCAGATGGTTTGTGAGGGGCCGGAGGTATTCGCCATTGCCGGCGCCCGCGAAGTGCCCGCATGAATCAGTGGCGTACACACGTTCACAAGTCATCTGCGTTCATCTGCGTTCATCTGCGGTTCCAAAGCCTTTCCCCGCCTGACGCGACAACGCCCCCGTGTACTACCTCCGCCTCGTCTTCAAGAACATCTTCCGCCACCCCCTCCGGAGCCTCCTCACGCTCACGGGCCTGGTGGTGGCGATCGTCGCGTTCGGCCTCCTGCAGACGGTGGTGAACGCCTGGTACGCCGGCTCGGAGATGGCGAGCGCCACGCGCCTGGTCACGAGGAACGCCGTCTCGCTCGTCTTCCCCCTCCCCCTCTACTACCGCGACCGCGTGCGCGCCGTGGACGGCGTCACCTCGGTGTGCGTCTCCAACTGGTTCGGCGGCCAGTACAAGGACGCCTCCGCCGGCAACTTCTTCGCCCAGTTCGCCGTCGACCACGAGAACTTCTTCGACCTCTATCCCGAATTCAAGACCAACCCCGACGAGCTCCTCGCCTGGAAGCGCGACCGCCGCGGCGTGATGGTCGGCCGCGTGCTCGCCGACAACTACGGCTTCAAGGTGGGCGACGTGGTCCCCATCAAGGGCACGATCTACCCGGGCACGTGGGAGTTCGTCGTGCGCGGCATCTACGAGCCGAAGGACGACACGATCATCACGCGGCAGTTCTATTTCCACTGGGACTTCCTCAACGAGGAGATCAAGAAGCGCTTCCCGCGCCGCGCGGAGCAGGCGGGCGTGTTCATCGTGAGCATCGCCGACGGCTCGCGCGCGGCCGAGATCAGCGCGCGCATCGACAGCGAGTTCCGCAACTCCCTGGCCGAGACCCTCACCGAGACCGAGAAGGCCTTCCAGCTGGGCTTCATCGCGCAGACCGAGACCATCGTGGTGGCGATCCGCCTCGTGTCGTTCGTGGTGATCGTCATCATCTTCGCGGTGGTGGCCAACACGATGGCCATGACGGCGCGCGAGCGGCTGGCGGAGTACGCCACCTTCAAGGCGCTGGGATTCTCCCCGGGCTTCGTCGCCGGCCTCATCTTCGGCGAGTCGCTCATGCTGACCGCGCTGGGCGGGGCGCTGGGCATCCTCGCCACGTTCCCGCTCGCGGCGGCGGTGAAGAGCCTGGTGGGCACGGTCTTCCCCGTGTTCAAGGTGTCGGTCGAGACGGTGGGGATGCAGGCGGCCTGCGCGCTCGCCGTGGGGGCGCTCGCCGGCATCCTGCCCGCCGTGCGCGCGGCGCGCGTGCGCATCGTCGAGGGCCTGCGCTACATCGGCTGAGCCCATGAAGATCCCCATCGCCTACGTCTTCCGCAACCTCTGGACGCGCCGCCTCACCACGGCGCTCACGGCGGGCGGCATGGCGCTCGTGGTCTTCCAGTTCGCCGCGGTGCTGATGCTGGACGCGGGGCTCAGGAAGACCCTCGTCTCCACCGGCAGCAACGAGAACGCCATCCTGCTGCGCGCCTCGGCGCAGACCGAGATCCAGAGCGCCGTCTCGCGCGACCAGGCCTCGCTCATCGAGACGATGCCGCAGGTGGCGCGCGGCGGCGCGGGCGAGCCTCTCGTCTCGAAGGAGACCCTGGTGCTCGTCTCCCTGGTGAAGCGCGGCATCGACAAGCCCTCCAACATCGTGGTGCGCGGCCTGCCGGCGATGGGCTTCCAGCTGCGGCCCCAGGTGAGGATCGTCGACGGCCGGATGTTCAAGCCCGGCGCCTCGGAAGTGGTCGTGGGCAAGGCCGTGGCGGACGGCTTCGACGGCACGGGCATCGGCGAGAAGATGCGCTTCGGCAGCCGCGAGTGGACCGTGGTCGGCACCTTCGACGGCGGCAAGAGCGGCTTCGACTCCGAGGTATGGGGCGACGCCGAGCAGATGGTCCAGGCCTTCCGGCGCGGCGCCTACTCGTCGGTGATCGCGCGCCTTCGCGAGAGCGGGGAGTTCGACGCCTTCGCCGCCGCCGTGGCCGCGGACCCGCGGCTGGTGCTCGACGTGAAGCGCGAGCCCGCGTTCTACGAGGAGCAGTCGCGCCAGCTCTCCACCTTCATCAGCGTGCTGGGCATCACGCTCTCGATCATCTTCTCCATCGGCGCCACCATCGGCGCGATGATCACGATGTACGCCTCGGTCTCCAACCGCACCGCCGAGATCGGCACGCTGCGCGCCATCGGCTTCCGGCGCCTCGCGATCCTCGCCGCGTTCCTGCTCGAGTCGATGCTGCTCGCCCTCGTGGGCGGCGTCGTGGGGCTCTTCCTCGCCTCGTTCCTGCAGGCCTTCACCATCACCACGATGAACTGGCAGAGCTTCAGCCAGCTCGCCTTCGGCTTCCATCTGACGCCGGGCATCGTGGTCACCACGCTCGCCTTCTCGCTCGTGATGGGGCTCGCGGGCGGGTTCCTGCCCAGCGTGCGGGCGGCGCGGCTGGAGATCGTGGATGCGCTGAGGGCGGCCTGACCCGGCGGAGGGCGTAGGATCATTCATCCATCCAGCGGCGGAAACGGGACATCGTGGGATACGAGATCGTGTGGGAGCAACCGAAAGGGGTCGTCAAGAGGCATTTCGGTCACGTGACGGGCCGGGAACTCCTGGAAGCCGTCCAGAAGACGGAAGGCGACTCGCGCTTCGATTCCCTGCGGTACGTCATCAACGATTTCCGGGACTGCAACGCGCTGACGGTGTCACCCGGCGAGATCCAGGAAATCGCGGCGGTCGACAATGCGGCCGCGCTCACCAACGCCAACATTCTCATTGCCATCGTGACGACCCAACCGGACATCACGGCCATGGCAAATGCCTACGCCAATGACCCGCTGACCCTCTTCAACACGCGAGTCTTCGGCTCCATGGAAGAGGCGCGGCAATGGGTGGGCAAGGCAGCCATTAGTTCGGCCTGAGTCCGCCGTGGGTCGGTAACGGCCTTCGGCATTCGGCCAGGAGCGGACACTCAGCCACTCGTTGAAGTGGTCGTCACCATGACGGCAATCCGCCCATGCCGTGCCGAGCGGCAGGACCTCATCGCGTGCCGTCGGTCGATCGTGACAGTTCAGCGTTCGCACCCATCTCCCTCAGGCGCGCCTCGACGACGGGAGCAATCGCGGCGAGTGCATCGCTTCCGGCGACGAACACCCTCGGTGGAGTGGACATGCCCGCGATCTTGACCAACGCCTCGCCAAGCTTCACCGGATCGCCCGGCTGGGCACCGTCGTAGGGGGACCACAGGGCTTCGGGGCTTTCCTCGTCCGCATAGTCCGGAACGGCATGGCCCGTCCAGCGGACGTGTCCGGGCGCCAGCAGATCCGTGCGGAAGAAGCCGGGCTCCACCACGGTGACGTGGATTCCGAACCGGGCGACTTCTTCGGCGACCGCCAGGGAGAGGCCCTCCACGGCGAACTTGCTTGCGCCGTAGGCGGCGCAGTGCCTGTAGCCAACCACGCCGGCGACCGAACTGATGTTGACGATGCGGCCCGAACGCTGCTTTCGCATGACGGGCAATGCGAGGCGCATGAGATGGGCCACCCCGAAGAAGTTGGTGTCCATCTGCGCATCGAGGTCCGCGTCGGACATCTCCTCGAAGTTGCCGAGAATGCTGTAGCCGGCGTTGTTGACGAGGACGTCGATGCGACCGAAGTGCGCCACCGCCGCGTCGATGGCCTTGCGAGCCTGTGCCGCATCGGTCACGTCGAGCGGCAGGAGCGCGATGCGCCGCCTGTCGATGTCGCCGAACCTGCTTTCCAGCTTCGCGAGATCGCGGGCCGTGGCGACCACGCGGTCACCTGCATCCAGCGCAGCCTTGACCACCCCTGCACCGATACCGGTGGCAGCACCGGTGACGAACCAGACCTTGCTCATGTCTCTCTCCTTGTCATGGGTGCGATCGGGTGCGCGGCCTTCACGCGCTCCGGTCGACGTCCCGCATGTACGACTCGGCCATGCGACCGCCGTGGATCCTGATCGGGACGAGGGCCTCCTCCATCTCGCGCAGGTCCGCCGGCGTCAGGTCGACCTTCAGGGCGCCGAGATTCTCGGCCAGGTGATCCGGGTTGCGCGTTCCGGGGATGGGGACGATCCAGGGCTTTCGCGCCAGGAGCCAGGCCAGGGCCACTTGCGCCGGCGTCGCGTTCTTCCGCTCGCCGATCCGCGCCAGCAGGCGGATCACCGGCCGATTCGCGGCCAGGTTCTCCGGGCTGAAGCGCGTGAACCCGGCGCGAAGGTCCCGCTCCGGGTCGAGCTTCGTGCTCTCGTCCAGCTTCCCGGTCAGGTAACCCATGCTGACGGGCCCCCAGGGGACGAAGCCGACGCCGAGTTCCTCGCACGTCGCGAGCACGCCGTTCTTCTCGGGGTCCCGCTCCATCACGGAGTATTCCGTCTGCACCGCCGCCACCGCGTGGATGGCGTGCGCGCGCCGGATGGTCTTCGCGCTCGCCTCGGACAGCCCGAAGTGCAGGACCTTCCCTTCGCGAACGAGCTCCTTGATCGCGCCCGCCACGTCCTCGATGGGCACCTTGGGATCGACCCGGTGCTGGTAGTACAGGTCGATGCGGTCGGTACGGAGGCGCTTCAACGAGTGCTCGACGACCTTGCGGATGTGGGCCGGCCGGCTGTTGAGCCCGCCCGCCTCGAGATCGAAGCCGAACTTGGTCGCGATGGCGACCTGGCCGCGGATCGGTGCGAGCGCCTCGCCGACGAGATCCTCGTTCGTGAAGGGGCCGTAGACCTCCGCCGTGTCGAAGAACGTGACGCCGCGCTCGAAGGCGCTCCGGATGACCTTGATGCCCTGGTTCCGATCCGCCGGGGGACCGTAGTTGGCGCTGATGCTCATGCAACCGGCGCCCAGCCGCGAGACTTCCAATGCGCCCAGCCTTCGCCGTCCCATCGCAACCGCGGCGCTGGACCGTTCGGTGGGGCCGTTCCTGTCCCACTTCCCGGCAGGATCCTCGGATGCAGCCCGGGATGGCATCCCGGCGAGGAAGCCCAGCCCGGCCAGGCCCGTCCGGGTCATGAAACGGCGGCGGCTCAAGTCCCGGGAATCCGGGTGGTTCACTTCATCGGCCTTCTGGTGCGCATCCATGGCGGGTCCCTTTCGTCTTCCGACCGGGACATCCCGGTGACGTGAACGATAGGCCCCTGCACTGAGTAGAAAAATGCCCTAGTACTCAAAGACTCATGAAGATATTCTTCAATATATGAGACTCAACCAGCTCGATGGATTGCTCGCCTTCTGGAAGGTCGCGGAACATCGCGGGTTCACCGCGGCGGCGGCGGCCCTCGAGGTTTCACCGTCCGCGCTCAGCCAGGCCATCCGCGCCCTCGAGGCCCGGCTGGGGGCGAGGCTGCTGAACCGCACCACCCGCAGCATCAGCCTCACCGAGGCCGGGCAGGCCTACCTCGAGCGGATCGGGCCGGCGCTGGCCGACGTGATGCACGCAGGAGAGGAACTCCATTCGCTTCAGGGGCGGCCCTCGGGCCTGCTGCGCATCAACGCGGCGAGAATCTCGACTGCCATGGTCCTGCAACCGATGCTGGCCGGGTTCCTCGAGGCGAACCCCGACGTGCAGATCGAGCTGACCAACGACGAGGGCTACGTCGACATCGTCGAGCGGGGCTTCGACGCGGGCGTTCGCCTTGGCGAGAGCGTGCAGAAGGACATGGTGGCCATTCCGCTGGGCGGACCGGTCGCGGTTGCCATCGTGGGTTCGCCCGCCTACTTCAGGACGCATCCCATTCCCCGGCAGCCGTCGGATCTCGTGAATCACCGTTGCGTGCGCTTCCGCTTCTCCGGCAGCGGGGCGATCTACAAGTGGGAGCTCCAGGTCGATGGCCGGCTGGTGGAATACGAGATCGGCGGCAATCTCACGATCAGCGATTCGCTCTTCAGCGTCGAAGCCGCCTTGGAAGGGATCGGCCTGGCGTACACCTTCGAGCCGTTGTCGCGCCCGCACGTGCGGGCCGGGACGTTGAAGCGCGTCCTGGGAAGTTACTCACCCACGTTTCCGGGCTTCTACCTGTACTACGCCAGCAGGCGGCAGCAGCCTTCGAAGCTGAAGGCCTTCGTGGACTACGCCCAGGCGCATTTCCGGAAGAAGGCCACGAAATCGGGCCTTTGAAGGTACGATCCTCGCCTGGCATCGTTCCCGCGATGTTCCATCCCGAGGAAACCTCCATGAACCTGATCGTCCATCTCCTGCGCGGCATCGGCCTGGCCGCTGCCGCGCTCGCGCTCGCGGGCTGTGCCTCGACGTCACCCGGCGCCACGCCGGTCGGCGACCCGGGCTTCGGCTTCGCGCTGTGGTCGCCGGGCCGCGCGGACAACGCGATGCTCGAAACCCGCCACGCCGGCAAGAACCCGAGGAATCCCAACTGCGTCGGCGAGAACCTTTCCCCCGCGCTGGCCTGGGCCCGCGCGCCGGCGGGCACGCGCAGCTTCGTGATCCTGATGGACGACCAGGCCGGCCGCGTCGGCCTCGGCGTGAACCACTGGGTCGCCTACGGCATCGCGCCCGAGGCGAACGGGCTGCCCGAGGGAGCGGCCGTCGCCGCACCGGCCGGCTTCAGTGCCGGCAAGAACTCGCTGGGCGGAGCCTACCTCGGCCCCTGCCCGCCGCGCGGCAATGCGCCGCAGCACTACGTCTTCACGCTGGTCGCCACCTCGCTCGAGGCCGGCGCGCTGCCGCCGGGGCTGGACAAGGCCGCCGTGCTGGAGGCGCTCAAGGGCGGCAAGACGCTCGGCGCCGCGAGCCTGGTGCTGCGCTTCAACCACTGAGCTCGTGTTGCGCTTCAAGTCCGGCTGTTGCCGGACCCTTCCCGACTTTTCCGTCCCCCCGCATCGCCCATGACCGACCGCCTCCTCGCCACCTTCCGAATCGCCGCGCCCTTCGAAGACGCCCCCGCCCGCGCAGAAGCACTCGCCGCCGAGCAGAGCGTCGAGATGCCCGTGTCCGCCATCCGCGACGAGCGCGTGCTTCGCGACATCGTGGCGCGCGTGCAAGCCATCCGTCCGGTCGAGGGCGGCTTCGAGACGGACATCGCGCTCGCCGCCGCGACCACCGGGATGGAAGCCTCGCAGCTCGCCAACATGCTCTTCGGCAACTGCTCGCTGCAGCCGGAGGTGACGCTCGAGCGCGTCGTGTTCCCGCCGGGCTACGCGAAGGCCTTTCCCGGCCCGCGCTTCGGCATCGCGGGATTGCGCGAACTCGTGGGCGCCCGGGGGCGCGCCCTCACCTGCTCCGCGCTCAAGCCCCAGGGCGCCACGACCCACCACCTCGCGCAGCTCGCCCGCACCTTCGCGCTCGCGGGCATCGACGTCGTGAAGGACGATCACGGCCTCGCGAACCAGGCCTACTCGCCTTTCGCCGAACGCGTGGTCGCCGTGCAGAATGCCATCGACGCGGCCAACGCCGAGACGGGCGGGCGCACCGTCTACGCGCCCACCTTCTCCGGCCGGCCGCGGCAGCTTCGCGAGCAGCTCAAGGCCGCCGAGTACGCGGGCGTGAAGGCCGCGCTCGTCGCGCCCATGCTCATCGGCCTGCCGTCCTTCGTGGAATTCCGCGAGGAAGCCGGCCTGCCGCTCCTCGCCCACCCGGCCCTCGCCGGCGCCTCCCGCATCGCCCCTCCGGTGCTGCTGGGCACGCTCTTCCGGCTCTTCGGCGCGGACGCCACGATCTTCCCCAATCATGGCGGGCGCTTCAGCTACTCCCGCGAGACGTGCCTCGCCCTGTGCGATGCCGCGCGCGGCCCCTTCGACGGCCTCGCGCCCATCCTGCCGGTGCCCGCCGGGGGCATGACCGTCGAGCGCGTGGACGAGATGCTCGCGGGCTACGGAACGGATACGATGCTGCTCATCGGCGGGGGCCTGCTCTCGGCGGGAGACTCGCTCCTCGAACGCTCCCGCGAATTCGTCGCCCGCGTCCACGCCTTCGGGAAACACCCATGACCGACCCGCTCGTCAGGAAGCACGACGGCACCTTCCACTGGGAAGGCGTCGACGTCCTGCGCTACAAGGACGAAGGCGCGGCGCCGTTCAAGGACGTGACGCGCCAGGTGCTCTTCGACGACGCGTCGATGGCCACGCAGCTTCGCTACTTCGAGGTCGCGCCCGGCGGCTGGACGACGCTCGAGCGCCACGAGCACGTGCACAACGTGATGGTGATCCGCGGCCGCGGCCGCTGCCTGGTGGGCGAGAAGGCCTGGGACATCGGGCCGAACGATCTCGTGGCCGTGCCGCCCCTGGCGTGGCACCAGTTCCGCGCCGCGGCCGACGAGCCGCTGGGCTTCCTCTGCTTCGTGAACCGCGAGCGGGACCGGCCGCAATTGCCGGACGAGGGCGACCGGAAGTCGCTCGAAGGAAAGCTCGACTGAGAAAACCGAGGAGAGCGCCGCCATGAAACCCTGGAGCGAGACGTACCGCCGCTACGGCATTCCGGAGACGGTGGACGTCGATGTCCATCCCTCGGTGGTGCACCTGCTCGAGGACGCGATGCGGCGGTACGCGGACCGCACCGCTTTCCGGTCCTTCGGCCAGGCGCTGACGTACGCGGACATCGACCGGCTTTCGGGCGACTTCGCGGCGTGGCTGCAGCACCGCCTGGGCGTGAAGAAGGGCGACCGCGTGGCGGTGATGATGCCCAACCTCCTCGCCTTCCCCATCGCGAGCCTGGGCATCCTGCGCGCGGGCGCGGTGCAGGTGAACGTGAACCCGCTCTACACGCCGCGGGAACTCGAGCACCAGCTGAACGACTCGGGTGCGCAAGCGATCGTGATCTTCGACGGCTCGACGCCGACGCTCGCGGAGGTCATCGCGCGCACGCCGGTGCGCCACGTGGTGACGACGGGACTGGCCGACGGCAGCGGCATGACCCTGCCCGGCCCCGCGGCCGACGCGCGCCTCTCGGGCTGCGTGAAGCTGGCCGACGCGCTGGCCGAGGGCGCGACGCTCGAGCGCAGGCCCGTCGCGATCACGGGCGCCGACCCCGCCTTCCTCCAGTACACCGGCGGCACGACGGGGCTCTCGAAGGGCGCGTGCCTCTCGCACCGCAACCTCGTCGCCAACACGATTCAGTTCCGCGCCGTGATCGGCAGCGCGCTGGGCGACGGCGACGACGTGATCGTGACCGCGCTTCCGCTCTATCACATCTTCGCGCTGATGGTGAGCATGGTCGCGTATTTCGCGGCCGGCGCGGAGAGCTGGCTCGTGGCCAACCCGCGCGACCTGGACGGCCTCGTCGACCTGATGAAGCAGGCGCGGCCCACCGTCTTCGCGGGCGTCAACACGCTCTATGCCGGCGTCGCGGCGCACCCGAGGGCGAAGGAGGTCGACTACTCGCGCCTTCGCTTCGCGGTGGGCGGCGGCTCGAGCATCCAGCCCGCGACGGCCGCGCGCTGGAAGGCGGTCACGGGCAAGGACATCTGCGAGGGCTACGGCCTGTCGGAGACGAGCCCGGTGCTCACGCTGAACCCGCCCGCGCTCGGCGAGTTCACCGCCACCACCGGCGTGCCGCTGCCCGGCACGGACATCGTGCTGCTGGGAGACGACGATCGCGAAGTCGCCCCCGGCGAGGCGGGCGAGGTCTGCGCGAAGGGCCCGCAGGTGATGAACGGCTACTGGAACCAGCCGAAGGCCAACGCCGCGGCCTTCACGAAGGACGGCTACTTCCGCACCGGCGACATCGGCCGCTTCGACGCGCGCGGGTTCCTGAAGCTCGTCGACCGCAAGAAGGACATGGTGCTCGTCTCCGGATTCAACGTGTACCCCAACGAGGTCGAGGCCGTCGCGAGCGCCTTCCCGGGCGTGGCCGAGTGCGCGTGCATCGGCGTGCCGGACGAGCGCACGGGCGAGGCGGTGAAGCTCTACGTGGTGAAGGCGGCGAACTCGGACATCACGGCCGAGGCCCTCGCGGCGCACTGCCGGCGCGAGCTCGCGGCGTTCAAGGTGCCGAAGGTCGTGCGCTTCATGGACGCGCTGCCCAAGTCGACGGTGGGGAAGATCCTGCGCAGGGAGCTTCGCGGGGTGGATTGAGTCGGGCAGGACCAGGCCCGCCGCGACGTGCGGGCCAAGGATGTCGAACCGTGCAATCGAGGGGGGCTCATGGCCGAGAGCGACAAGCTGTTCGCGGGCTCGATCCCGAGGTTCTACGACACGCTGATGGTGCCGCTGATCTTCGAGGCCTATGCGGAGGGGCTGGCGGAGATCGTCGCCGCCACCTCGCCCCGCGCGGTGCTGGAAACGGCGGCGGGCAGCGGCGTGGTGACGCGGGCGCTCGCGCCGCGACTCGGCGCCGACGCGTGCTACCTGGTGACCGACCTCAACCAGCCCATGCTCGACTATGCCGCCGCCCGGCAGGGGCCGGACGAGCGCATCGCCTGGCGGCAGGCCGACGCGCTCGGCCTGCCCCTGGCCGATGCCGTGTGCGACGTCGTCTGCTGCCAGTTCGGCGCGATGTTCTTTCCCGACCGGGTCGCCGGCTACGCCGAGGCGCGCCGCGTGCTGAAGCCGGGCGGGCGCTTCGTCTTCAATGTGTGGGACCGCATCGAGGAGAACGCCTTCGCGGACGAGGTCACCCAGGCCGTCGCCGAGGTGTTTCCGCACGACCCTCCGCGATTCCTCGCGCGCACGCCGCACGGCTATCACGATGTCGCCCGGATCCGCGAGGAACTGGGCCGCGCCGGATTCGGCGACATCGGGATCGAGACGCGCGAAGCCGTGAGTCGCGCGCCCACGGCACGCGATGCCGCCACCGCCTATTGCCAGGGAACGCCGCTGCGAAACGAGATCGAGGCGCGCGATGCCCGCCTGCTGCAACTCGCCACGGACCGCGCGACGGAGGCGATCGCCATGCGCCACGGCGAGGGCCCGGTGGCCGGCAAGATCCAGGCGCACGTGATCGTGGCGGCGGCGTAGTTGCCGCCCGGCACGATGCCGATCACCGATGCCAGCGCACGCCATGAAAACCGGGCAGCATGAACCGGCGTGAGGCCGCCGCGAGCCGCCCGCCTGGGGAGGGACGCATGCAGGAAGAGGACCGGGAAATCGCCGCGCTCCGGGAGCAGGTCGCGCAATTGACCCGCGACGGCCTCGATCGCGATCGACGCATCGCCGCCCTGGAGGGATCCGCGAGCTGGCGGATCACGGTTCTCGCGCGAGGTGCCTTCGGATTTTTCCGCGCCCTGCTGTTCGGCATCCCGAGCTACCACCACCAATTGGTTCTTCGCCCCGGCGGAGAAGACCCGCAGCTCGTCGAGGACGCGGACGGCAAGCGGTACTGGCGAGCCGTCACCACGGATCCCCAGCTCGTCGCGACCCTCTCGCCGGGATCCGCCTCCCTGGGCCGGGGATGGCACAAGGTCCGCGTCTCGCTGGCGCATCGAAGCGGCGACGTCTTCGCCCCGCGCGTGTACCTTCCCTCTCCCGCCGGCGACTACAACGAGGCCGAGTCGGTCGAGCTGGAACCGGTGGATGGAGCCTACGTGGCCGAGATCTTCGTCCCACGGCCGATACGCGAGCTGCGCTTCGATCCCAGCCTGCGTCCGTGCGAATTCGACGCGCACGACATCCAGGCGACGGCGTACGTGGGTCCCGAAAGATGGCTGCGCGCGGCGGCGAGAGGATTGCGGCGCGCCGGGCACCCTTTCCGCCACGAGCGCTGGCACAAGGGCGCCGAACCCTGCCTGTTGCCGGTGCGCCCCTTGACCCCGGACCCTGTGCTCGTCGCCGAATCGGACGGGCAATCGGGCTTCCTTGCCACCAGCTGCGATCCGCAACTGGCGGCACGCCTGCCCCTCGGGACGCCGGCGACGACCCCGGGTTGGTACGGCGTCCGCGTCGAGATCACCCAGTGCGACGGCGACCTGGCCGGCCCCCGCGTGTACCTTCCGTCTCCCGAAGGCTGCACCGAGTCGCGATCCGTGGAGCTGCAGCTGGTGGATGGGGCTTTCGTGGCCGACATCTACCTGCGGCATCGCGCGCGCGAACTGCGGTTCGACCCGACCATCTATCCGTGCCGCTTCGATTGCCAGCCCCTGCGCCTCACCTACCTCGGGTCCGGCCGGTGGTGGCGCGCCGCGCAAGCCCTGGTCCGGGCCGCGGCGCGGCTGAACGGGGAACAGCGCAGCTTCTTCCTTCGCCTGGGTTACCGCATCCTGCGCACCCAAGGCCTGCGGGCATTCCTCGAGGCGGCATTCCTCGCCTCCACCCGAAGCGCGCTGGCCGCGCCGCCGGGCTATGCCGCCTGGGCTCTCGCCTACGCGACGCCGACCCGCGCCGAGCTGGCCGACATGGCGGAAGCCTGCGGGCGGCTGGAGCACCAGCCCCTGATCAGCCTGGTCACGCCGGTGTTCAACCCGCCGGCGGGCTTCCTGCGCGCGATGCTGGACTCCGTGCTCCGCCAGGCCTATCCGCGCTGGGAGCTCTGCCTCGCCGACGATGCCTCGACGGAGGCGCACGTGCGCCCCATCCTGGAGGAGTATGCGAGCCGCGATTCGCGCATCAAGGTCGCATGGCGCGAAACCAACGGGCACATCAGCGCCGCTTCCAACACCGCGATCGGCCTCGCCACGGGCGAGTACCTCGCCCTGCTCGACCACGACGACGAGCTCACGCCCGATGCGCTCGCCTGGGTGGTCAAGGAGCTGAACGACCACCCGGACGCCGCGCTCGTGTATTCGGACGAGGACAAGCTGCATGTCGACGGCGCGCTGGCCACGCCCTACTTCAAGCCCGACTGGAACCACGACCTGTTCCTTTCGCACAACCTGATCACGCACCTGGGCGTCTACCGGGCCGACATCGTCCGGGAGATCGGCGGCTTCCGCGAGGAGTTCAGCGGCGCGCAGGACTACGACCTCGCGTTGCGCTTCATCGAGCGCATCGACCCCTCGCGGATCCGCCACATCCCGCGGGCGCTCTATCACTGGCGCATGCTGCCCGGCAGCACCGCGATGGGCGGATCCCAGAAGGGCTACGCGGCGGAGCGCTCGCGGCGGGCGATCGAGCAGCACCTGCAGAGGAGGGGCATCGCGGCCAGCGTCGAATTCGTGCCGGAGATGGAAGCGCATCGGGTGCGCTACGCCGTGCCGGCGCCCCAGCCCCTGGTGTCGATCATCGTCCCTACCCGCAACGCGAAGGAGCTGGTGCGCCAGTGCATCGAGAGCGTCGTGCAGAAGACGACCTATTCGCGCTACGAGATCCTGCTGGTCGACAACGGCAGCGACGACCCGGAGGCGCTCGCGTACTTCGCCGAGCTGCGCGATCGCGGCACCGTCCGCCTGATCGAGGACCGGCTGCCATTCAACTTCGCGCGCATCAACAACGCGGCGGCGAAGCACGCGCACGGCGATTACCTGCTCCTGCTGAACAGCGACACCCAGGTCATCTCGCCGGACTGGCTGTCCGAGCTCGTGTCGCACGCGCAGCGCCCGGAGGTCGGCGTCGTCGGGGCGAAGCTCTGGTACGCGGACGACACGCTCCAGCACGCGGGCCTCGTGCTGGTGGCGGGTGCGGCGGGTCACGCGCATGCGCGCAAGCCCCGTGGCGACCATGGCTACATGGGCCGCGCGAACCTCATCCAGGAGGTCTCGGCGCTCACCGCAGCCTGCTTCTGCATCCGCCGGGACCTCTTCGAGCAGGGAGGCGGACTGGACGAGACTCTCTCCGTCTCCTTCAACGACGTCGACATCTGCCTGCGCCTGCAGGCCGCGGGCTACCGCAACATCTACACGCCCTACGCCGAGCTCTACCACTACGAATCGCTGACCCGGGGTTACGAGGACACGCCCGCGAAGCTGCAACGATTCCAGAAGGAGATGGAGATCCTGCGGAACCGGTGGATGCCGGTCCTTCTCAACGACCCTCACTACAACCCCAACCTCGCGATGGCGGGCGAGCCGTTCTCGCTCGCGTGGCCGCCGCGCGCCCGGCCTTTCGTCGCGGAGCCAGGCCACCGCCGCCGGCCGGCGGGCGCCGCGGCGACGAAGGACCGGAGCCCCGTGTGCATCCTGGGCGCGGGCCCCGCCGCGCTGCTGGCACAGGCCTTCCTGCGACGAAGGGGCCTCGAGCCGATCGTCGTCGCGGAGTCCGACTTCGGAAACCTCAAGCCCATGCGGCACGAGGACGTGCGCGTGGGCCTGGTCCCGATATTTCCCCGCGAGGACTCGGAACTCTTCCAGCGCCTGCAGTGGGAACCCTCGCGCGCGGCCGATCGCGTGGCCGTCTCGTTCCACGACGGCAGCGAAGACGTGCACGATGCCGTCGCCCCCGGCTCGCACGCGGAGTTCATCACCCGGACGTTTGGGGATTCGAGACGCCGGCTGGTCCTCGCCAAGAAGCACGCCGGCGCGCAGGTATTCACCCGGGCCCTGCCCGAGCTGCGCCGCAAGGTCGTCGCCACCTATCCCCAGGCCCCGCGGGGCGGCAGCCATCTCGGATTCGCCGACGGCGTTTCCTTCTACCTGCGCTACCTGGAGCGCGAGCGATGCCGTGCCACGGTGGGGGAGCCGGTGCTGCGGATCGACCTGCCCAACCGCCGGGTCGTGACGCGCTCGCGGGAGATCGGCTACGACCGGCTGGTTTCCACCTTGCCGATGCCGGAGTTCCTGCGGCTCGCGGGCATGGGGACGCCGCTGGAGCTGCTGGGCGGCGGCGCCCAGATCGTCGTCGCGAAGGCGGCGCAACCGGTCGGCGCCAACCAGCTGGTCTACGACTGCGATGGGGCGACGCCGATCTTCCGTGCGTTCGTGCCTCGCGACGGATTCGTACTCGCGCAGGTCGCGCCCGGGCACTGGCAGGCGGACTCGATCCGCATCGCGGAGCGCATCGCGCAGCTCTTCGCCCTGGACGCGGCGCCGCAGGTGCTGCGGCGGTTCACCATCGACAATTGCTATCCGCTGGCGGTTTCGGACGAGGAGCGCCGGCAGCAGCTCTTCGACGATCTCGAGGGCTCCGGAGTCACGATGTTCGGCCGGGGCGCCGAGTGGAAGTATCTCGATCTCGACGAGCTCGACTGGGGCCGGATCGACCGGCTCGACTCATGAACTGCCTCGCCCTGACCAGCGTGTACCTGCGCGCGAGCGGCAACGTCCCGTGCTACTGCGACGCCGGGATCAACATCCCGATGGGAAACGTGCATGCCGACAGCCTGCCGTCGATCCTCGGCAACGAGCGTTTCGCGCACGTGCGCAGCGAACTGCGGAAGGATGGGCTTCCCTGGAAGAAGACGTGCGAGGAATGCTCGCTCCTCCGGCGCGGCGAGCCCCTCGCGGACGGCCTGGCCGCGCGCCGCATACAGACCCTGCAGGTGGAACCGTCTCTCGCCTGCAACCTGAGGTGTCCGTGCTGCCCCAACGGGCTGATGATGAGCGAGTCGAAGGCGAGCCCCCTGCTGGACCCGGCAGCCTTCGAGAAGGCGCTCGTCGACTTGCACGACGCGGGGTACCGCATCGGCGAGATCGAGTATTGCGGCCACGGCGAGCCCACCCTGCATCCGCAGTTCAGGTCGTTCGTGGCCACCGCCAGGCGCATGTTCCCGGGTGCCCTTCAGCGCCTCATCACCAACGGCACCCGCGACTACGCCAAGGCGACGGGGGGCGAGCCCCTGGACGAGATCGTGGTTTCTTGCGACGGCTTCTTCCAGGAGAACTACGAGAAGTACCGGATCGGCGGGAAGGTGTCCGGGCCGCTCGCCTTCCTGCGCGATGCGCCCGCCATGGTCGCGGGCCGCCGGCAAAGGCGGACGTGGAAGTACATCCTCTTCGACTGGAACGACTCGGACGAGGAAATCCTCGGCGCCCAGCACGCGGCACATGAGATGGGAATCGACCTGCTCTTCTTCGTCGTCACCCATTCGATGTTCCGCTCCCAGCGCTACACGGCCGAGACCATCGGCAGCCTGCCGATCGCCTACGAGAACGTCACCGCGACGCGCACTTCGCAACTGGAAAACGATTGGGGTGCGACACATGCCATGGACTCGCATGCGACGAACCACGACGGCGCACCGGCCGGATTCCGGTACGCGATCGACGTGGCGCGCGTTCGGGCCGGCCAGTCCCTGCGGGTCACCGGATGGGCTCTCAACCGCCCGCGGGTCGCTTCGATCGCCGTCGAGATGGACGGTGTGGTCCTCGGTCCGGCACGCCTCGGCGTGTGGCGCCCCGATGTCTTCCGCGTGCACCCCCAGTACGGCGCCCGCGATGCCGGATTCGAATTCGAAGGCGAAGCGCCCGCCACGATCGGAAGCCATTCGCTCGCGCTCGCATTCACCATGGAAGACGGCCGCGTCGAACGAACGACGCTCGACGTGAGGATCGAGGGCACCTATGGACGGATCCCCATCGTCCCGGCGACGCCTTAGCGGCCGGATACGGGTACGGGTACGGCAAGGCCGATGACGCCCTGCCGACCCGCCGCGCAGTGGCAGCATCACCCCCGCCGATTGTCGGTTCCACCCCTTCCCGTGCCCCCCGTGCCGTCATAAGGTGGCGTCCGGATCGTTGCGCATCACCTCGGCGGCGCCGCTCCACCATCGGGCACCATGACGACGAGGACGACATGAGGGGCGCGACGTTGCCGGGACATCGCTTCTGCTGGGCAGACCTTGCGACCGTCGACGACCGCCGGGCCGCGGCGTTCTATGCGTCGCTGTTCGGCTGGTCGCCGCGGCCGCACGCGCACGCAGGGGGTCAATTCACGCTGCTGGAAGACGAGGGCACGCGAATGGCCTCGCTCTATCGCCTGGCGCAGGCCCAGGTCGAAAGTGGCATGCCCTCGCACTGGCTGCCCTATGTCTCGACGCCGGACCTCTCCGACAGCGTTGCCCGGGCGAGGGCGCTCGGCGGCAACGTGATCGTCACGGCGCAGGATTTTCCCGGCCTCGCGCGGATCGCCGTGATGGTCGATCCCACCGGCGCGCTCTTCGGCTTGTGGCAGGGTGACGGCGCTGAATGACTACGGATGGCCGAAGGTGGACGGCGGTTAACGACCCGAAGCGGACCTTCGAGGCAGGGCACCGACCCTCGTGCTCAAGGGGGCAAACCTTTAGCGACCCGCGGGACCCCGACCCTGGAATCTTGCCATGCAGCCGGTATCAAACCTCTGTCTGCTCCGAGATCTCCAACGCATCGTCGACCTCGATGCCCAGGTAGCGCACCGTGCTTTCGAGTTTCGTATGACCAAGCAGCAATTGAACGGCCCGCAAGTTCTTGGTCCGACGGTAGATCAATGCCGTCTTGGTCCTTCTCATGCTGTGCGTCCCGTAGGCTGCGGGATCCAGGCCGATCTGCCCAACCCATCGCCTCACGATTCGGGCGTACTGGCGTGTGGATAGGTGAAGGGATGTATGCACGCGGCTCGGGAAAAGATACTGTCCCGCCCCGAGATGGGCCTTGGTGATCCATGCGGCCAACGCTTGGCGGGTTGGTTCCGTGATCTCGAACTGCACGGGGCGGCCAGTCTTCCTCTGGACGACAACCGCGCGGGCACAGATACGATCTCCGTGCATGACATCCCGCACCTGCAACTCAAGCAGGTCGCAGGATCTTAACTTGCTGTCTATCGCCAGATTGAACATGGCGAGCTCGCGGCGATTTTCCGCAAGCTCCAATCGAACTCGGATGGCCCAGATCTCCTTCAGCTTCAGCGGTGGCTTCTGGCCGATGATCTTGCCCTTGTTCCACGGGACGCGAAGCCGGTCGTCGGTGCTCATGACATTCATGGATGGCTCCCAAGAAGTAAGAAGGAAGCATCAGCTGGAACTCAGACGAGCAAAAATGGAAGCGCCCAGGTGCAAGATTTCGTCACGCTGGAAGGTAATTCGTCATGTGCGAGGGCTTGTTGTTGGATATTTGGATGTGATAATGTTTCCATAACGGTCGTTAGTCATCTTCTCCGTAACGAGAAGCGCTTTTCGAAGCCGTTCCCGATCGCGAGAACCCGTTGCCGGTCGGCGACAAATTCCATCATCCGTTTTTCACTCCGGCGCACATTTCACCACCGGAGAGCGCCATCTTGAGTCTGCCGTCCGCGTTTCGTTTGGTCTTCACGCTCACCTGTACTGCCTTCCTCGCGCTTCCGGCATTTGCCCTCCCAACGGTTTCGCTGACGGCGCCCGCGGCCGGCGCCACCTTCGGCAATCCCGCGCAGGTCACGATCTCCGCCACGGCAACGCCCACCTCCGGTAGCAGCATCACCAAGGTGGAGTTCTACCGGGGCGGCACGACGCTCATCGCCACCGTCAATGCGCCCGGCCCGTACACCACGGTCTGGAACGCCACGACGAACGGCAGCTATTCCCTCACGGCCAAGGCGTACGACTCGACGGGCAATCGCACCTCCACGGCCAGGTCGATCACGATCGCGGCCAACACGCTGCCGACAGTGAGCATCACCGCCCCGGCGAACAATGCGAGCTTCGCGGCGCCGGCGAACATCACGATCAACGCCACTGCCGCCGACACCGACGGGACGATCTCGAAGGTGGAGTTCTTCAATGGCGCGACCTTGCTGGGGCAGAGCCTCGCTTCGCCCTTCACGATCGCCTGGAACGGTGTGGCGGCTGGCAGCTATTCCCTCACGGCGAAAGCTACGGACAATTCCGGCGGCGTGAAGACCTCGACGGCCGTCAATGTCACGGTCGCGAACCCGACGCCTCCCACCGTGAGCCTTACCGCACCGGCCAACGGGGCGACTTTTGCAGCGATAGCCAGCATCACGGTGACCGCAACGGCAAGCGCCTCGGCCGGCGCGACGATCAGCAAGGTCGATTTCTTCGCGGGATCGACGTTGATCGGCACGAAGACGGGTGCATCTCCCTATTCGATCGTCTGGAGCGGGGTTACTGGTGGCACCTACGTGCTCACGGCCGTTGCCACCGATAGTCGAAACCTCATCACGACTTCCGCAGCGAGGACCATCACGGTCTCTGCACCGCCACCGCCGACGGTGAGCCTCACGGCACCAGCGAACGGAGCCACGTTCACGCCCCCGGCGACTATTTCGCTCGCTGCGACTGCCACGCCCGGAAGTGGTGCCTCCATTCTAAAGGTGGAGTTCTTCAACGGCGCGACCTTGCTCAACAATGACCAGACTCCGCCGTTTGCCTTCTCCTGGACCTCCGTTCCCGCCGGCACCTACACCCTCACCGCCAAGGCCACGGACAACAAGGGTTCCTCGACCACTTCCGCTCCCGTGACGGTCACTGTCGCCGTGCCCACGCCACCGCCCACGGTATTCCTCACGCTTCCCGCCGCGAACGTATCGGCGAGCGCTCCGGCATCCGTGCAGCTGCAGGCGACGGCCGCTGCGAGCGCTCCCGCCACGCTCAGCCGCGTCGAGTTCTACGCGGGCGGGACGCTGCTGGCCGCCCCGGCGACACCGCCGTACACGTTCAACTGGACCAACATCCCGAGCGGCGGCTACACGATCACGGCCAAGGCCATCGACAGCCTGAACAAGTCCACGGTGTCGGCGCCGCGCTACGTGGCCGTCGATGGCGCGGATAGCTGCAACAGCACGCCGCCGCTCACGGCGGCCGAGCAGGCGACCAAGCTGGCGGCGCTCGAGCGCCTGCCGCTCACGTTCGAGGAGAACCGGGGCCAAACCCAACGCGACGTGCGCTTCCAGGCGCGCGGCGCCGGCTTCCAGCTCTTCCTCACTCCCACGCACAAGGTGGTCGCCCTGCCCGGCGCCGCCGAGGGAAGCGCCGAAGGCCTTGCCATCCGCCTTCGCATGCTGGGCGCCAACCCGAAGCCGGCCATGACGGGCGTGGAGCTCCTCGCGCAACGAAGCCACTATCTCGCGGGTCGCGACCCCGGCGCGTGGCGCACGAACGTGCCGCACTTCGCGAAGGTTCGCTACGAAGGGCTCTACCCCGGCATCGACGAGGTCTTCCACGGCACGCAAGGCGTGCTGGAGAACGACTTCATCGTGGCCCCCGGCGCCGACCCGCGCGCCATCCGCTTCGCGCTGGAGGGCGCCGATCGCATCGCCATCGACAAGGCCGGCGACCTCGTCCTCAAGACCCGCCGCGGCGACTTGGTGCAGAAGAAGCCGGTGGCCTGGCAGGACATCGACGGCGTGCGCCGCACGGTGCAGGCGCGCTACCGGATGCTGGGCGTCAACCAGGTCGGTTTCGCCCTCGGTGCATACGACAAGCGCCACGCGCTCGTGATCGACCCGGTGCTCGTCTATTCCACGTACCTGGGCGCGGCGAGCAACGGCAGCGCTGCCAACGCCATTGCGCTCAGCCGCTGCGGCGAGGCCTTCATCGCCGGATCCACGTTCGCGACCGATTTTCCGACCACGCCCGGCGCGATCCGCCGCACGGCGCCCTCGGGCTCACCGATGATGGGCTTCGTCTCGAAGCTCAACCAAGCGGGCACCGCGCTGCTTTACTCGACCTATCTCACGGGCACCGTCATCGACTTCGGCGACGGCTTTCCGCAACCGCAGAATACGGAGGCCACCACCATCGCCGTGGACGCGACGGGCCACGCGTACGTGGGCGGCAACACGACCGCCACGGACTTCCCGACGACGCCGGGGAGCTGGAACGCCACCTCGCTCGCAGTCGGCGCCACGCTGGGGTTCCTGGCCAAGCTCAATACGGACGGCACCGGCGTCACCTACGGGACCTATCTCGGCGCGCCGGTCGAGGGTGTCGCGGTGGACGCCTCGGGCAGCGCCTATGCGGTGGGCGGGCGGGACCTCGTGAAGCTGGCCGCGGATGGAAGCGCGCCGGCCTACCAATTCCTGCTGGGCGGCTCGGGCTTCACGCAACAGGACTCGGCGCAGGCGGTGGCCGTGGACGCGGGCGGCAACGCGTACGTGACGGGCAACACCTATTCACTGGACCTGCCCGTGACTGCCGGCGCCTTCCAGACCACGCTGCCGAGCCCGAACAACTCGAATCGCGCCTCCGCCTTCGTGGCGAAGGTGAACCCGGGCGGAACGGGCCTCGTCTACGGCACGTATCTCGGCAACGTCGGGCAGGCCGGCGCGAGCGGCATCGCCATCGACGCGGCGGGCAATGCGTATGTCAGCGGCTGGATCTCCGACTCGACCAGCGTTCCCAATTTCGCCGGCGCGATCACGTCGTTCGGCAACACCAATTCCAACACCGGCAACGTGCATGCCTTCGTGGCGAAACTGAATGCCACGGGAACCGGGCTCACCTACCTCACCCGACTGGGGGGCAGCTTCTGCTCGGGGCAGACCTGCTTCGCGGCGCAAACGCGAGCCAATGGCATCGCGGTCGATTCGACCGGCGCGGCCTGGGTGACCGGAGTCACCGGGGCGACGCAGATCCCGATGGTGAAGGCGCTGCAGGACACGCCCTCCGGCCTCGCGGCGGATATCTTCGCGGCCAAGCTGTCGCCGGCCGGCAATGCCCTCGAGTACTCGACCTATCTGCACGGCACCGCCACGGCCGCGGGGCCGCCCGCCGGCAATGGCACGCCGATCGCCAACGGCATCGCCGTGGACAGCATCGGATCGGTCTACGTCACGGGTACCACGGACCAGTCCGGCTTCCCCACGACGCCGGGCGCATTGCAGACGACCATCCCCATCGGCGCCAGCGGCTTCGTCACCAAGATCAACGAATCGAAGGACACGACGGTCTCGCTCGCCGTCTCGCCCAACCCGAGCGCCGTGGGCACCACGACGACGCTCACGGCGACGGTCACGGGTAACTCGCCCACGGGCACGGTCACATTCAAGGATGGCGCCGCGACAATGGGCACGGGCACGGTGACCAGCGGCAGCGCGCAGCTCGCCACCACCACGCTCACCGGCGGTGCCCACTCGCTCACGGCCTCCTATGGCGGGGACACCCAGAACAACCCTGGGGTATCGAGCGTCGTGGTCCTCAACGTCTCCGACCCCGTGACGCCGCCCACCGCCACGCTCACGGGCATCGCCGACGGGGCGGTCTTCACGGCCGCGGCCACGGGCACGTACACGGGGGCGAGCGTCTCGCTCAACGCGGCAGCCGCACCGGGCAACACCCTCACCGAGATCCGCATCTACCTCGACGGCACCTATCTCTTCTGGAACGTCTCGGGGAGCCCGTCCGTCATCCAGCCGCGCACCTTCCCGGCACTCTCCCCCGGCGTGCACGTGACCTTCGCGACCGCCACGGACAACCAGGGGCACACCACCACCACGCCCGCAGTGCGCTTCATCGTGAACCCCAACGCCGCCACGCCCCCCACGGCCGTGACGCTCACCGCGCCCACTGAGGGCGCCGCCTTCATCTCCCCGGAGAGCATCGCCATGGCGGCCACGGCCACGCCTGCCGCCAGCCGGTCGATCGCGAGCATCACCTACTACGGCAACGGGATCCTGCAGGCGCTCGGCGGCACAAGCCCCTTCGCCGCCACCTGGACCAACAGCCAGCCCGGGAGCTACTCGGTGCGGGCTGTCGCCACCGACAACCAGGGCGGCATGGCCTTCTCGCCCCCCGTCACCGTGACCGTCGGCCCGCCCCAGCCGCCCACGGTGGCGATCACCACCCCGGCCTCCGGCGCCACCTACACGGCCCCGGCCACCGTCGCCATCACCGCCAATGCCACGGGGGCGGCGGGTGCCACGATCTCGCAGGTGGAGTTCCTGCAGGGCACGACCGTGGTGGGCACGGCGACGGCGAGCCCCTTCACCGTGAGCTGGAACAACGTGGCCGCCGGCAGCTACTCCCTCACCGCCCGCGCCACCGACAGCCGCACCTCCAAGGCGACCTCGAGCCCCGTCACAATCACGGTGGGGGCGGCGCCATCGCTTTCCATCGCGGCGGCCCCGGGGCTCAATGGCTCGACGGTAAACGAGAGCACGATGCTGGTATCGGGCTCCATCGTGGCGCCGCCCAACTCCGGCGTGACGGTGAACGGCATCCTCGCCACCGTCGGCACGGACAACCAGTTCTCGGTGAACGAGGTGCCGCTCGTGGCGGGGGCGAATACCATCAACCTCGTGGTGACCACCCAGGACGGCGCCACAGCGAGCCAGGCGATCACGGTGACGAGCAGCGGGGCGGCGGCACCCTTCAGCGTGACGGTGGACGAGCCGGACGGGATCGCACCCCACACGGTGACCTTCAGCGTGACGGGGGGCGCCACGCCTGTTGCGACAATCGAGTTCGACGTGGACGGCAACGGGACGGTGGATATCACCATGCCCGGGATCCCCGTGGCTGGAGTCCAGGCCACCTACAGCAGCGCGGGGACGGCGAGCCCGAGGATCACGTTCAAGGACGCAGCGGGGGCGGTGATCTACACCACGACGAAGCGGGTGCACATTATCGATCCCGCGGACAAATACGATCTCGTGAAAGGCGCGTTCTCGGACGTCATGAACCGATTGAAGGCAGGTACGAACAATCTCGCCCTGAATCTCTTCTTCGGGCACGCGAAACCGGTCTACGAGGACATCTTCAACAAGCTAGGGACCGACCTGCCGACGATCGCCAACCAATTCGGCACGGTCGAAGGAATCACGTTCTCCCGCTCGGCCGCCCAACTCACCCTTTCCCGGACGGTCGAAGGAAGCAAGCAGGTATTCACCATCCAGCTGATGCGCGGCGAGGACGGCATTTGGCGAATCGAATCGATGTAAGGATGAAAATGAACACAGGACATGGAGTGAATATCGTGAAACTCACGACTGGAAGAAAAGCGGTTTGCATCCCGGCGTTGCTGCTCTTACTGGCCCTGACAGGTTGCGCCATGGCGCGCGGAACGCCCGAATTCGAGTTCACGGGCACGGTCTATGACGCCGTCACCAAGCAGCCGATCGAGGGCGCCTATGTTTTCGCCAGCTACCGGAAGTTGGTGGGCGTCAACAGCAGGTGCTACAAAACCCGTGGAATGTACACGGGCAAGGATGGAAAATATCGCTTTCCCATCGAGCAGCTTGACGGATTGAGCCCGTGGCTAACGAGCGCGATAAAGCCAGGGTACTACTTCGTCAAATTCGACACGCCTACACGTGAAGTCTGGGACCGCCAGGATGCGTCGTCCTATTCAAATCGTCACATCTACCTGAATCCGCAGGATCCGGCCAAGCCCAACTTCTTGATCGGAACAGGGGAGGAATTCTGCTTTGGCGCAACAACCACGGAGTACGCGACAGCGGGCACGCAGTTCCTACGAATTGAACTTGCGGAGTATCTAAAGTACGGCGCTGGAGAGCAAAGGATCGAAGCGAAGAGAAGCATGATTGAATCGCTTGAGACGATTGGATCGAATCAACAGGCGCGCGAACAAGTCGGTGCTCGGGAGGGCAAATGAGGGCATATGTCCGAAATATTATTACAGTACTTGCGCCCCTCGCTGGATGTCATTCGGGAGAAGTCCACTCGTTCGAACTTCCCACACATGGCGCCATGTCCGCGGCGGCGGTCAGTCAGTCAAAATTCACCTCCGATCCCAACGCAAGCGATTTGGTTAGAAGACTCGGAATTGTTGATTTCCCACCTGGCTTCCCCAATAGATTTCCGGTTTTCGGCCGCCAGTATTTGGATATTGGGCTCACGATTACCCTGCGGGAAGGAATGCCTATCGAAAGGAACGTAATTGACAGCATCAAGGAAAAGTCCGGCATCTCAATACCGGATCATTTTCGCGTCGGCGGATGGGTAATGAGGGGGGCAATTCGCGAGGACGACAACAACATTGAAAACGGGCAGAACGCCGATCCAAAATTGAAATCCGATGAGCCGGGTGGAGTTTTCAATCGCGTTCTAGGTCACTTCTTCGACCCAAAGAACAACTCAGGACTCGCCACAGCAAGCATTCCCATTCAGCCCCGGGCTACCGATTGGGCGCTAGCGCCCGGCACCAAGGTAAACACGCCAGCCCCGCGTGAAAACCACTTCAAGATCACCGATGCGCGCGAGGCCATGTGGCGTGCACTGACACTAAAGACTGCTGCGATGGGGGATGGTGTATTCCCTCAAGGCTGGCCAACAGATGCGTCTGGCAGGGAGAATTTGAGCAAGGCGTACTGGGCGACGACATTTCGCGCATTGGGAGATGTCATTCATCTACTGCAGGATATGGGACAACCGCAGCACACGCGAAACGACTGGCACTCGGGACTGGGGTGCCTCCCGGGAGGCGCATGCGCCCTTGGCCACGCAAGTTTCTTCGAGAACTACTTGGAAGCACGAACTCTGCAGCGTCCTTACTTTTTCTTGAAAGAAGGGTTCACTCGCCCCCCAATCCTTGTTCCACCCATCGTGGCTCAAGTGAAAACGTTGGAATTCTCAGGATATGGATCGCCTCCCACGTTCAACAGCTACGGCGACTATTTCGCCACCGCGACTGGTAGTGGCAATAGCTCAGGGAAAGGCTTGGCGAACTACAGCAACCGTGGCTTCTACAGTTTCGGAACCAATATCGGCAGCTTGGCCGGGAGCACCTATCCGTCGCCGAGCCCGAGTGGCTCCGGGCTAAATACAGAGATCGTCACGTACCCGGATCTCAAGGACATCGCCGGGAATACCGTTAGCGGTTATGCGAAGTTCAAGACCGGCACCGTGCTTGATACCGCAACCGGTCTGCCGGATGACAACGTCAAGTTGGCGACTGTGGGGCCGTGGGACCAGTTCCTGCAGCAAAAGAGTTCATCGTGGTCTGGACCCACGCTGAATCACTACAACTACGACGAACAAGCCCGCCTGCTCGTCCCGCGTGCAGTCGCCTACTCAGCCGGCCTCATCGATTACTTCTTCCGCGGCCAGATGTTCGTTGGCCCACCAGCTGAAGGCGTGCTCGCGCTGATCGATCATGGGGATCCGCAGTCGAGCTGCCCGGCTTGCGGCTTCAAAAGGATCAAGTTGAATGTCGCCAACAGCACGCCACCCGTTACGCCTCCGGGGGGAACTCCTCAAGCCGAGGCAATGACGGGCGGAGTGGTTGTTGCCGTCGCGAAGTTCCGCCGCACGAATGCCACCCCGCCGTGCTACAACGCGACCCTGACGCAAGAGTATGCGGCTGGAGCCACTCAACTACCTGATGCGTACTACGACAGTTGCATCGGCCAAAATCCCGAGGAAATCGTGGTGTCGGATCCGATCACGGTCACCAGCCTGCCCTCTTGCGACGCGAATGTCCCTGGCGATTGCGATCTGAACGCTCGACGGATGGTTTTCGACTTCCAGCAGCCCATCCCCATGGGCTCCGCGGATATCAAGGTGCAGGTGGTGTACCGGGGTGGGCTCGGATCCGAGGTCGACGCCGTGGTCGTTGAAACGATCGAGGCCTCGGAGCCCAGCTACTACTCGTTCATCAATGCGACTGACTATGTAAAGCTTGGGGAACACGTCTACACGCGAGCGGATATCGCGGCGAACCCCGGCCTGATCGATTTGGTGAAACCCGATTGCAAGTCGGGAGGCGCACTGCTTGACTCCTGCTTGCAGCCCAAGCAGATCACCTTCGCGCTTCGGGTAGGTACGCCACCACCAGCACCTGCAATCGCACCCGCGATTCCCGTCGATCTTCCTGCCGGAACCTTCTCGCGGCTGGCCTATCTGGTGCCGATGGGACGAACGCCCCCGTTCAGCCATTCCGGAAGCGTGTGTGTACCAAGTAACGATACCTTCGTGGAGGGAAGGACGTTTCAAGTCGACTTTCCTCCTGTGCCGGGCTCCCCGGGGACCTACCAGGAACGCAAGACGGTTATCAAGCTGCCACCGGAGGTGCGTGGCGTAAGGAGTTGGGAAATGGTCGTCTGCGTGTTGAACGGAACCAATAGCGACGGCAACCAGCCCGATGACCGAAACAGCGTGATGCAGGTGCTGCCCGACCCGGGTACGCCTCGTATCGTCCAAGGGTTCAGCTTCGGTACGTAGACTCGGGCGGCCTGGCTTACTGGCGGCACGTCGGCGACGCAGATCCCGATGGTGAAGCCATTGCAGGACACGCCCTCTGGTCTTGCGGCGGACATCTTCGCCGCCAAGCTCGCGTACGCCACGTACCTGCATAGCACTGCCACCGAGGCGGGACCGCCCAACGGAAACGGCACTCCCATCGCCAACCGCATCTCCGTGGGCACCACCACCACGCTCACCGCGACCGTCACCGGCAACTCGCCCTCGGGCACGGTCACCTTCAAGGATGGCGCGGCGACGGTGGGCACGGCCACGGTGACCAGCGGCAGCGCGCAGATCGCCACCACCAGCCTATCCGGAGGGGCCCACTCGCTCACGGCCGGCTACGGCGATGACGCGCAGAACATTCCCGGCGCCTCGAGCGCCGTGACGCTCAACGTTTCCGACCCCGTGACGCCGCCCGCGGCCACGCTCACGGGCATCGCCGACGGCGCGGTCTTCACGGCGGCGGCCGGGGGCGCGTACACGGGAGCGTCCCGTACACTTACGGCTCCCGCTAGGGAACGGCTTGAATCGCGCCTGAGTCTGTCGCTAGGGCCACAAAGACACCGCTATGGGTGGAAGAAACGTCCGCTCCTGGCCTATTCCGTTGAAAAACCCGGCTTGCACGAGGGGTCGGGCCACTGAGCGAACGGGAAGGGCGCGAAGTAAACGCTACTGTTTGTCGTTTTCTAGCGCGCCTCGTCCTCGCTTTCCGCTCATGCGGGTGCCGCGGTCATCTTCGGCGGTCCAGCACCGAGCCATTTCGCCATTCGTCTGAGGTTTTGCGCCGTTGCGGCCATCAGGAACTCGTCGTTCGCTCCGCTTGGCCCGCGCAGTCGAAGCCGGTCAATCCTGAGGATTCGCTTGAGGTGCGCGAAGAGCATCTCGACCTTCTTGCGATCCTTGCGCGACTGGCGGTAGGCCTCGGTGTCGGCAAGTGATCTCGCCACGTCTCGCGAGGCCTCGTGAATACTCCGCGCGATCTTGCGTACGGGGGTGTTCGGAGAGCACTTGGACTTCATCGGGCAACCCTGACAGTCGTAGGTGCTCGATCGATAGAGCACGGTATCGTCAGTCGTGACACGCGTGGTCGTGGTCAGGTGTTTTCCCATCGGGCAGGTATAGCGGTCCTGCTCGGCATCAAAGGCGAAGTCGGATCGCCCCAGCGTGCCGTCTTGCCGTTGGGCTTTGTCCCAAACCGGAATATGGGGCGCGATCTGTTTGTCTTGCACCAACCATCCCAGCATCGGGGCCGCGCCGTAGGCCATGTCGCCGATCAATCTCTTGGGCTTCAGATCGAAGCGCTGCTCGACCCGCTCGATCATCGTCTTGGTGGAGTTCACCTCGTCGGTCCGGTGCGCTCGCGTTGCCTCGACATCGACGATCACTCCGGATTGCACGTCGATCAAATAGTTGGTCGAGTACGCGAAGAATGCAGGACCTCCAGGAGCGCAGGTCCACTGCGCTTCAGGATCGGTTAACGAGATGCTTTTGCGCTCGCTCTCCTGCGTAGCGTCTCCATCCAGTGCGGCCAGGTACTCGCGAACAGCGCGGGTGGCCCGTTTCGCGTCATGCCAGTCGATGGCTTGCTCACCCGGCACTGCACTGGCGCGGCTCGCATCGGCCTTGACGACGCTTGCATCAATGGCAAAGCCCTCGCCCGCCACCAGACCTTCGCTCATACAGCGCCGAAGCACCGCCTCGAAGACATGACGCAAGGTGTCGCTCTCACGGAAGCGCCCGTGCCGGTTCTTTGAGAAACTTGAGTGATCCGGAACCTTGTCCTCGAGCCCCAGACGGGAGAACCAGCGGTAGGCGAGGTTCAGGTGCACTTCCTCGCACAGACGCCGCTCCGAACGTATGCCGAAGCAGTATCCGACGATCAGCATCCGAACCATCAGCTCCGGATCGATCGAGGGACGACCGGTATGGCTATAGAACGGCGCCAGGTGCTGCCGGAGCTCGCCGAGGTCGAGGAACCGGTCAATGCCGCGAAGCAGGTGATCGGCAGGAACGTGATCGTCGAGGTTGAAGGAGTAGAACAGGCGATCTTGGTTGCCGGCTTGCTGCCCCATCATGGCGACGTTCCCCTCGTCGATGGCCTGCAATCTCAGACCAGCTAGGCGATCGCCGGTTCAGGGGAGTTTTTCAACGGAATAGGCCGAAAGCCGCCACCGGAATTCCCTCCCGGCAAAGACTCAAACCGCCCGGCCGTCCCTCATCGCTGCGATGTCCTCCGCCGAATAGCCCAGCTCCGCAAGGATCTCGTCCGTATGCTCGCCCCGCGAGGGCGAAGGACGATTCACCGGGCATTCGAACTCGCTCATCGCGACCGGAAAGCCCAGCGCGTACGTGCCGTCCTCACGCCGGTTCACCGTTCCCCGCGCCGCGAAGGCGGGATCCTCGATGGCCTCGGCGAAGGTGGCCACGATCGACACGCAGCAATCGAGCGGTCCGAGCACCGCCATCCATTCGTCCGCGCTTCGGCTTGCGACCGCGCGCGCCACGGTGGCCCGCACCTCCCGCGCCTTCTCGCCACTCGCGTAGTGGTGCTCCTTCAGCTCTGGGTGGCCGATCGCCTCGCAGAACGCGTCCCAGAACTTGCGCTCCTGCGCGCCCACCGCGAGGTAGCGCCCGTCCGCGGCCGCGTACACGCCGTAGCGCGGCGCCCCGCCCGTGTAGCGCCCGCGCCCGCGCTCGGTCGCCACGCCGTCGTGCAGGTCCGCGAGCTGCATCACGCAGTGCGCCATGAGCGCGTCGGTGATGCTCACGTCGACGAAGCGCCCGCGGCCCGTGGCGCGCGCGTCGACGAGCGCGGCCAGCACGCCCATCGTCGCGGTGATCGTGCCGCCCATCAGGTCCGAGACCAGGAAGCCCGGCAGCACGGGCGGGCCGTCCGCGGGGCCCGTCGCGTCGAGCACGCCGCAGTGCCCGAGATAGTTGATGTCGTGGCCCGCGACGTCGCGCCGCGGGCCCTCCTGGCCGTAGCCCGAGATGGCGCAGAAGACGAGCGAGGGGCGCCTTGCCGCGAGCGTCTCGTAGCCGACCCCGAGCCGCGCCATCACGCCGGGTCGGAAGCCCTCGAGCACCACGTCCGCCGTGTCGACCAGCCGCAGGAACGCCTCGCGCCCCGCGTCGGTCTTGAGGTTGAGCGTGAGGGCGCGCTTGCCGCGGTTGGCCAGCGCGCGCATGGCGGGGCGCACGTAGTCGCCCACGTCGGGGTCCTCGATCTTGATCACCTCCGCGCCCAGGTCCGCGAGGTGCTGGCCGCACAGCGGGCCGGGCAGCAGGCGGGAGAGGTCGAGGACGCGGACGCCCGCGAGCGGCGGCGGGCGGGGGTGCTTCGGTTCGGACGGGCGGGTCATGGTGCGGGCTGCCGTGCGGGATGGAACGACGACGGGTGCGTGCGTCTAGCGCGCTCCCGGCTGCGGCGTCGCGCCCCGCGCTCGCGGCTTCGTGGGCGTGAACGCGGGATTCTCGGCTGCGGCATTGGCGATCACCGCCGCGTCCTCGGGCAACATCAGCCGCTCGGCCACGAGCGATTGCGCCACCAGCCGGATCTTCGTCAGGTACTCGTTGATGCCGCCGGGATAGCGCTCCTCGAGCGAGAGGCGCTCGTCGTTCTTCGCCTTGCGCTCCTCGGCCGTCGCGGCGAAGGGCCGGTACGTGCCCGCCTGCCGGCACGCCATCACGGCGAGCGGCGAATTCATGTAGCCGTGGCTCGCGATGGGCACCGCCACGTCGGGCAGCACGAGGCCGCTTTGCGCATTGCCGTCGCGGTCGCGCCGGGGCACCTTCACCACGGCGCCTTTCAGGTAGGCGGGCGCCTGGAACACCTCGCCGTCGTCCGGGCGCGCCTCGATGTCGAAGAGGCGGCTCGCGGGCGGCATGTGGCGCCGCTGCACCCAGTCGTCCAGCGCCACGAGCTGCGCGCGCAGCGCGGGCGACCAGTCGAGCTGGCCCTGGCCCTCGGCGCAATCGGGATTCTTCGTTCGCGACGTGGTGTGCGGCGCGCCCGAGATGTCGTAGATGCGCACGTTGCCCGGAATCGCGGTGTCGTCCGCCCCCGGGGCGCCCGTCCGCACGAAGGAAGCGCGGCCGCCCAGATAGTCGTTGTAGGTGTTGTTCACGACGACGCGCGGCACGCCCTTGTACTTCCCGTCCACGGCCTTCATCACTTCGGCCCACGTGAAGGGCGCCTCGTGCACGCCGCGGTGCTCGGCGTTCCTGGCGCCGGGCGTCACGGCGGCCACGGATCCCGGGCCCGGACCGGCATCGAGCAGCGGCATGAGGCCCGCCGCCGCGTTGATGACGTGCAGGCCCTCGAACGCCGTCTTCCCGCCCTGCTCGTTGAAGCCGTTCGCGAGGAAGCTCTTGAGGAGCCTCGCGGTCTGCGAGTAGCCCACCGCATAGGCGCGGTCGATGGTGCCGGCGAGCGGGTTGTCGGCGCGGCCCGCATCGCGCAGGAAGATCGCCACGTCGCGCACGGCCGCGAAGCCGACGCCCTCCGCGTAGAGCTTGCGTCCCGCGGAATCGAACGCCGGCAGCTGCGGGCCTTCGCCCATTTCCCACTGCACCACCGCGACCGCGAAACCGCGTTCCTCGAGGAAGCCCGTGCCGTGATCCAGCGAGCCCACGGCGATGGGACGTCCGCGCGGGCTGTTGTAGAGGCCGTGCGTGATGGGGCGGCCGCGGTTGGGCACGTCGACGAGAAGCGCGCCGTTGCCCACGGTGCGAAGCGCGGGCGCGATGATCGTGACGGGCGTGCGGTATTCGACCAGGCCCCGCGCATTGCGCGACGCCTTGTCGAGGCCCGGGATGCGCTCCGACGGATCGAGCGCGCCGACCGCCTCGGCCTCGACGCGGACGAAGGGCCCGCGGGCGAACTGGCCGTAGGGCTGCGTGGAGGTGATGGTGAACTGCGTGATGGCGGCCGCGGCGGGCAGCGCGGCCAGGGCGGCGGCGAGCGCCAGCGGGCGGGAGAGCGCGTTCAAAGGGGTTTCCTCCGGGCTTGTTATTGCCCCGAAGGGTACACCGAACGAGAAGGGGCGGGATCGCTCCCGCCCCTCCTCCCGCGACGCAAACCGTGTCTGCGAAATCAGGCGCCGGTGCGCGATGCCGTGCCGCGGAACTTCACCTTCGTGCGGACGTTCGAGACCTCCGACTCGCGCTCCATCTCCACCTGCAGGGCGCCGCCGTCTTCCGGGTGCGCGGTGGCCGCGTACGAACCCGCGAGCGTGCCGTTGGTGCAACCCGAGGCCGTGATCGTGCCGGTGTAGAGCTTCGCCACCGGGTCGGTGAGCGACAGCGAACCCGCGAACTGGCAGCCGAAACCGGTGCCCGAGAAGGCGCCGCCCGAAGCCAGGGCGAATTGCAGGGGAGCCGTCTCCGACGACGTGGTCGTGGTGTCGTTGCCGTTGCTGCGGTTGCGGATCTCGATGGACGCGCTGAAGTCGCCGCGATAGGCGCCGGCGATGCCGGCCGGCGGCGTCGCGGGCGGCGTGGGGTTGGCCGGCGTCGTCGTGGCGGCGCTCGCGAGCTTGCCCTCGACCGTGGCCTTGGTGGTCACGCCCGCCGATTCCGATTCCCTCTCGAACTCCACCTCGAGGCTCGCGTCATCCCGCTTGACGCTCACGCTCGCGTAGGCGCCGTTGAACACCGGCTCCGTGCAACCGCTCGCGGCGAGCGTCCCGCCGAACCGTCCCGCGACGCTCGTGGCGGCCAGCGCGCCCGAGAGCGTGCAACCGAAGCCCGATCCGGTGAGCCCACCGGCGGAGGTGATCTCGAGGGCCAGCGGCCGGTTCGACGTCACGAGGATCGTCTCGTTGCCGCCCTGCTTTCGCAGCGCCATCCAGCCCACGGTGCCGTTCCAGCTGCCCGAGACGCCGCTCACGGGAGCCGGCGTCGTCGAGGGCGTGTTCGTGATGGCGGTTCCGGTCGTGAGCACCGCTTCGACCGACGCCTCGCTGGCGTTGTCGCCGCGCTTCAGGTTCACGGCGAGCGTGCCGTTCGAGTAGCGCTCGAGCTGGAAGCGGCTGTACGCGCCATTGAAGGCCGCGCTGGCGCAGCCCGTGGCGGCGATCGTGCCGGTGAAGAAGGAACGGAAGCCGTCACCGCGCTGGACCTGGCCCGTGAAGGTGCAGCCCTGGCCGCTGCCGCTCACGCGACCGTCCGCGGCGATCGCGAGCGCGAGCGTGGCCGAGGTGCGCGTTTCGGTGGCGCCGTTCTGCACCTTCCAGCGCGCGGTGCCGGACCAGTCGGCGACGAGGGCGTCGAACTGGGTGGCGGTCGGCGGCAGGTTGGCGTTGGTGCCGCTCGACTTGGTGCGCGCGCAGAAGGCCACGCCCTCACCGACCCACGAACGGTCCAGCATGAGCGCGCGCAGTTCCGAGTCGTCGACGAAGCGGTGGTTGGAGCCGGCGCCGGAGGCGAACCCGTTGTTGTAGACGCGCGAGACGGGGGCCGTGCCCGCGGGGCAGGAATCGTCCACGGGGGATTCGATCCGGAAGGCGATGCCCTCGTACTGCCAGCCCGTGACCGCGGCGCCCGTGGACTGCGTGCGACGGCGCTCGTCCGCCTCGAGGCCCTTCAGGAATTCGCACTCGCCGGAACTGGCCGTGTAGAAGTGGGAGTTCGCGCCGGTCGAGTAGAAACGGCAGACGCCGGCGGCATTGGCGGGCGCGTTGGCGGGGTCGAGCCAGGCCTGGAAGGACCGGCCCGTGCGAACCCACCCTTCGCCCGCCGCGCCGTCGTCGATCATCTTCGCTTCGGTGGCGGTGGCCGTGATGAAGTAGTGATGCAGGGTGCGGTTGTAGTACTCGACGGCTTCCGTTTCGGGCTCCGCGGCGTGCGCGGCGAGGGGAAGGCCGGACAGGGCGGCGAGGGTCAGCAACAGGGATTTGTTCATGGCGTGCTCCAGTGGGGAAACGGGGGTTGCACCCTTCCTACTGCACGAGCCGTGCCATCGCGAAAATCGCTCGCAACTCATTGAGACATAAAGCGAAACACGCTTCCTCCGGGAGGGGCAATTAACCCACTGTCGCCCGGCCACGACGGGCTGGGGGAGATGCCCCAAGCGCCCGAAGGCAACGGAACAGAACCGCCCGCCCAGCCGTTCACTCGGCTTGATGCCAGTCAACCGCCCCGATTCCCCCACGGGCCACGATCCGGAAGCCCCTCCCATGACGAGATCACTGCCCCAGCCGGGCGCGGGCCCGGCAGCGCCGGCGCCGTTCAACCTGACCCGCCGGTTCTCCATTGCCGCGCTCGTGAGCGTGATCGCGGTGGCGGGCGCGCTCGGCTTCGTCCTGTCGCGCCTGCTGGGCGAGCAGCTCATGCACCGCGACGCGGTCGTCACGCGGGAATTCGTGCAGAGCATCGCGAGGACGGACGAGACCGCACCCTATTTCGCGTCGGCCGGCGCCAACGCGCGCCCGCTCCCGCTGGAGGATTCCTTCCGCCACTTCGCGCAGATGCCCGACGTGCTGCGGGCCAACGTCTACGGCCGCGAGCGCCAGGTCATCTGGTCGAGCGACCGCAACCTCATCGGGCGGATCTTCGGCGCGAACGAGGAGCTCGACGACGCCCTCGCCGGCCGGCTCGTCTACAAGAGCGGGATCGTGAGCAAGGAGGAGCACGTCGCCGCGGCCGATCCCTTCCCGGGCAAGGGCACGCAGTACTTCGTCGAGATCTATGCGCCCGTGCGCGGCCCGGACGGCGCCGTGGTGGGCGTCGTGGAGCTCTACAAGACGCCCCAGGCGCTGTTCGAGGCCATCCACGACGGGCAGCGCACCATCGCGATCGTCTCGGCCGCCGGCGGCCTCCTGCTCTACGGCGTGCTGATCGGCATCGTGCGCCGGGCCGACCGGACCATGCACGACCAGCAGCGCCGCCTGCTCGAGAACGAGCGGCTGGCCGTGGTGGGCGAGATGGCGGCCACCGTCGCGCACGCGATCCGCAACCCGCTCTCGTCGATCCGCACGTCCGTCGAGCTCGCGCTCGACCACGATCCGGGCAAGTTCGCCGAACCGGCCGAGGACATCGTGCGCGAGGTGGACAAGGTGGAGCACTGGGTGCGACAACTGCTCGCGTTCTCGGGGCTGGGCAGCGTGGCCCGCGAGGCGCTCGATCCCAACGTCCTCGTGCGCAAGGCGCTGGCGGCCTGCGAGCGGCAGGGCGAACGCCAGGGCGTGCGGGTCGTCGCCACGCTCGCCTCGCCGACGCCCGAGGCCCGCGGCGACGCGACGCTCATCGAGCACGTCCTGGTGAACCTCGTCTCGAACGCGCTCGACGCGATGCCCTCGGGCGGCACGCTGGCCGTGACGACCCGCCGCGTCGGCCCCGAGTGCGAGATCGCCGTGCAGGACAGCGGCGCCGGCATCCGCCCCGAGGATCTCGCGCACGTGTTCGAGCCGTTCTTCACGACCAAGACCCGCGGCACCGGCCTGGGCCTCGCGCTCGCGCGCCGGAGCGTCGAGCACATGGGCGGCTCGCTCGCGCTCGAGAACGCCCCGGACGCGGGCGCCATCGCCCGCCTGCGACTTCCCGCCTGAGAGCCCCATGCCCCTCGCCATCCTCATCATCGACGACGAGCCCACGCTCGTGAAGAACATCCGCATCTACCTCGGGCGCCACGGCCACGACACCGAGTCGGCCGGGAGCGCCGAGGACGGCCTCGCGCTCCTCGAGCACTTCCAGCCCGATGTCGTCCTGCTCGACTTCCACCTGCCCGGCATGAACGGCCTCGAGGCGCTCGGCAGGATCCGCGAGAGGCGGCCCGACGCCAAGGTGGTGATGATCACCGGCCACAGCAGCGTGAAGGTGGCCGTCGACGCCATGAAGGCGGGCGCCTACGACTACGTGGCCAAGCCCGTGGTGCTGGGCGAGCTCAAGCTGCTGCTCGAGCGCGTGGCCGGCCAGGACCGCATCGCGCACGCGCTGGACTACTACACGCGCCGCGAAGGCCGCGAGGCCGGGACCGACGCGATGGTGGGCGAAAGCCCCGGCATGCGCGAACTCAAGCAGACCATCGCGCGCCTGCTCGAGGCCGAGACGCGCATGACGACGGGCACGCCTCCGGCCATCCTCGTGGTGGGCGAGACCGGAACGGGCAAGGAACTCGTGGCACGGGCCCTGCATTTCGGCGGCGAGCGCGCGCGCAAGCCGTTCATCGAGATGAACTGCGCCTCGATTCCCGCGCACCTGCTCGAGTCGGAACTCTTCGGTTACGAGCAGGGCGCCTTTACCGACGCGCGCACGCGCCGCGCCGGGCTCGCGGAGGCCGCGCACGGCGGCACGCTGTTCCTGGACGAGATCGGCGACACCGACCTCGCCATCCAGGCGAAGCTGCTCAAGCTCATCGAGGAAAAGACGGTGCGCCGCCTGGGCAGCGTGCGCGACACCCAGGTGGACGTGCGGATCGTGGCGGCGACGCACCAGCCGCTCGAGGAGCGGATCCAGGAGGGCCGCTTCCGCGCGGACCTCTTCTACCGCCTGCGCGGGCTGCAGCTGCGCGTCCCCCCGCTGCGCGAGCGCGGCGACGACATCCTGCGCCTCGCGCGCCATTTCCTCGCCGTGCAGTGCGCGCGCTACGGTCGCCCCGGCCTCGCGCTGGGCCCGCCGGCCGAGGCGCTGCTGCTCGCGCACCACTGGCCGGGCAACGTGCGCGAATTGCGCAACGTGGCCGAAGAGGCCGTGCTCCTCGCGAGGTCCGCCGTCATCGGCCCCGAGGACCTGGGCGCCCTCGCCGCGAACGCCTCGCTTTTGCAGGGTGCGCAGGCCGGCGCCGCCCTCGCGTCCGCCGTGCCGGACTCGATGCCGGACAAGGGCATCGACCTCGAGCAGGTCGAGCGAAGGCTGGTCGAGATGGCGCTGGAGAAGGCCGACGGGAACGTGACGCGCGCGGCGCGCCTGCTCAACCTCACGCGCGACACGATGCGCTACCGCATCGAGAAATTCGGGCTCGCATCCCCGGCACCCGCCCACGAAAGCCCGGGCGAACGCTAGCCCCCACGGGCCCGGCATTCCCGCGGGCGCGAAAGCAGGGCCGGTTTTCCCGGATTCGAGAGCGCGCCGGTCAGTGAGGCGCGGGCTTGCGGATGTGCGCGACGCCCCCGAAGCTGCCGACCCAGATGCCGTCCGAAGCCGTCGTGACCATCGAGAAGACGGTGTTCGCGAAGAGCCCGTCCTCCAGCCCCAGGCGCAGGAACCTGCCGCCTTCCATCCGCGCCAGGCCGTTGTTCGTGCCGACCCAGAGCAGGCCCGTGGTCCGGTCCACGTGCAGCATCGAGACGTGGTTGCCCGGCAGCCCCTCGGCGGTGGTGTACGTCTTCCACTCGCGCCCGTCGAAGCGCGAGAGCCCGGCGCCCCAGGTGCCGGCCCAGACGACGCCGTCGCGATCGACCGCGAGCGCGACGATGTAGTTCGGGTTGTAGGCGACGTCGACGCCCTCGAGCCCCATCTCCTGCTTCTGCTTGGCGTGGTGCTGAGAGACCTTCGACGGATCGCTCTTGAACTGGATGTCGGCCTTCACCTTTTCGAAGGGCGCGCCCAGGCCCTTCGCGTGGTTCCAGTTGGTCCACTGGCCGTCCTTGTGGCGCACGAGGCCGCCCTCGGTGGCCATCCAGACGATGCCGTCCCTGCCCTCGGCGAGCGCGTAGACCCAGTCGTTGATGAGCCCGCCCTTCGTGCTGTCGACGGTGTGCAGGCTCCACTGGGACTTGTCCTTGAGCGCGCCGCCGCGGATGCGGTTCACGCCCGACCACGTGGCGATCCACAGGTCGCCGTTCTTCGCCTGCAGCACGTCGTAGACGAACGCGTCCCCCAGCCCCTCGGGCACGTTGTAGTTCTCCCACTGGCCGCTCTTCTCGTCGAGCAGCGAGAGCCCGCCGCCGTAGGTGCCCAGCGCGATGCGTCCCTGGATGCGGCTCACGTGGAAGATGCCGTTCGACAGCAGCCCCGACTTCACGTCGAAGAGCCTGAAGTCCTCGGCCTTCGTGTCGTAGCGGATCACGCCGCCCGAGGTGCCCACCCACAGCACGGGCCCCTCGGCGTAGAGGCTCTTCACGTTCTTGTTGCCCACGCGGAAATGCGTGAACTCGCGGCTGGCGGGCTCGGCCGCCTTGCCGGTGGCCGAAGGCACGGCCTTCGCGGACGCGCCGGCCTGTGCATGCGCCATCGCCGGCAGGAGGGCCAGGAGGGCGGCCGCCAGCGCGGCCCGGGTCGGTCTCATCGTTGCAGGGTCCTCAGGTAGGCGATCACGTCGAGGATCTCGCGATCGCGAAGCACGCCGCCGAAGGCGGGCATGACGTTCTTGCCGCGGCGCACGGTCGCGAGCAGGGTGAAATCGGATTGCATCAGCCGCTCGCCGCGGTTGAACCGGGGCGCGCCGGGAAGGCCGCCCTGCCCCGCGGGACCGTGGCAGGTCGCGCAGTGCAGCGCGAAGATCTGGCCGCCGCGCGCGAGGTCGGCCGCGCCCGCGCCGGTCGAGGCGACGAGGGCGATGGCCGCGAACGCAAGGCGCCTACGCACCGGGCACCTTCGGGATCGCCGGGCGCCGGGCGGGCGTCCCCTTCTTGCCGGCGTCGGCCAGGCCCCGCAGCTGGCGCGAGCGGGCTTCCAGCTCGAGGGCCTTCTTCTCGTCGACGGGAAGGCCGAAGTCGCCCTTGCGGTGCGCCAGCGCGAGGCGGTCCACCGAGGGCACGTGGTCGATCGCGGCCGCGCGCTCGATCCAGGCGAGCGCCTCGGGCGAGGCGCGCTCGGCCGCGCCCAGGTCGAAGCCGCCTCCCGCGTAGGCGCTGGCGAGCGCGATGACGGCTTCGCGCTTGCCCGCCTTCGCGGCCCGTTCCATCCATTCGCGGGCGCGCGCCGCATCCCGGCGCGTGCCCTGGCCCGAGCCCAGCATCGCCGCGTAGAGATACATGCCGTCGGGCTCGCCCTGCTCCGCCGCGAGCTTCAGGTAGCGCGCCGCCTCCTCGTCCTGCTCCGCGGCATCGAGGATGGATCCCAGCAGCGACTGCGCCTTCGCGTGGCCGGCGTCGGCGGCGGGACGCAGCTTCGCGATGGCTTCGCGCACGTCGCCGCGCCGATAGGCGCGCTCGCCCGCGGCGTAATCCTCCGCCGGCCCGGCCCACGCGAGCGCGGCGAGAAGCACGGCGACGAGGCCCAGCAGGTGGGCGGTGAAACGCATCGGCATCCGGTGTCCTCGAGGCGGACCGGATGCCGCCGGCGCGCCTGGCTAGTTGTCCCGCGGGCCGGGCTCGGGCACGCGGCCCAGCCCTTCCCGCTCGAATTCCTCGAGCTTGCGATACAGGCTGGAGAGGCCGATCCCGAGCCGCTGCGCGGCCTGGCGGCGGTCTCCCGAGACCGCATCGAGGGTGCGGTAGACGATGCCCGCCTCGAACCGCCGCGTCTCGCTCCGCAAATCCCCGATCAAACCCGAAGCAACCGGTGTGCCACCCAGCGACAACTTGCGCGACGAGAGCTCGGCGGGGATGTCGGCCAGGGTGATGCGTTCCCCGTCCGCGAGAATGCTGGCGCGGTTGAGCACGTTCTCGAGCTCGCGCACGTTGCCCGGCCAGGCATAGGCGTGCAGCAGCTCCTCGGCCGCCGGGTCCAGCCCCGTCAGCCGCCTCCCGCCGGCCGGCCCGGTCCCGAGCAGGTGGCGGATGAGGTCGCGCAGGTCCTGCGGCCGCTCGCGCAGCGGCGGCACGTGGATGCGGAACATGCTCATGCGGAAGTAGAGGTCCTCGCGGAACCGGCCGTCGGCGACCATCGCGGACAGGTCGCGGTTGGTCGCCGCGATGATGCGCACGTCGATGCGCCGCGCGATCTCCGCGCCCACCGGCCGCACGCTCTTCTCGTCGATGGCGTGCAGCAGCTTCGACTGCATGTGCAGCGGCAGCTCGCCGATCTCGTCGAGGAACAGCGTCCCGCCGTCGGCCTCCAGGAAGAGCCCCTTCCTCGTGCGGTCCGCGCCCGTGAAGGCGCCCTTGGTGTGGCCGAAGAACTCGCTCTCGAGGAGCGTCTCGGGAATGGCGCCGCAGTTGACCGCGATGAAGGGCTTCTGCGCGCGCAGGCTGCGCTCGTGGATCGCGCGCGCGAGGACGCCCTTGCCCGTCCCGCTCTCGCCCG
Organism: uncultured Lysobacter sp.; assembly: GCA_964587315.1. Classification (GTDB taxonomy): domain Bacteria; phylum Pseudomonadota; class Gammaproteobacteria; order Burkholderiales; family Usitatibacteraceae; genus FEB-7. The sequence goes on along the minus strand of CAZPLW010000005.1, from coordinate 9,926 downwards.
TGATGAGCACGGTGCTGTCCGTCGGCGTGACCTTGCCGGCGAGTCGGTCGACCTCGCGCATCGCGGGCGAGGTGAAGTCGAAGCGCAGGGCGCCGGGGCCGCCCACGCTCTTGCGCAGCGCGCGGTTCTCCTCGCGCAGGCCGCGCAGGGCCTCGATCTGCGCGAGGCGGTGCAGCAGCTCCTCCCGGTTCACGGGCTTCGCGACGAAGTCGTGGGCGCCGGCGCGAAGCGCCTCCACCGCGGCCTCCATCGAGCCGAAGGCCGTCACCATGATGAAGACCGTGTCGAGGCCGGTGTCGCGGCAATTGCGCAGCAGCGTGAGGCCGTCGCCGTCCGGCATGCGGATGTCGCACAGGGCCACGTCCACCCCGCCGCGCACGAGCTTCGAGGCGCCTTCGGCCGCGCCGGAGGCGGTGTCCACGGCGTAGCCCGCCTGGCGGACGATGTCGGCGACGATCTGCCGGACGGCGGCTTCGTCGTCGATCACCAGCACGTTCAACTGGCGCATGCTCAAGCGGATCCTCCCGGTTCGCGCGTGGGCAGGTCGACCTCGACGCGCGTGCCCTCGCCTTCGCGCGAGACGATGCCGATGCGGCCGCCCGCGCGCTCGATGAGGGTCTTGCACATGAAGAGCCCGATGCCGCTGCCGCGGCCCGCGGGCTTGGTGGTGAACGCTTCCTCGAAGGCGCGCGCCAGCACGGCGGGCGCCATGCCCGAGCCGTTGTCCGCCACGTCGAAGCGCACGAAATCGCCGTTCGGCCGCGTCGAGATCGCGACGCGCCCCTCGCGCCCGGTGACGTCGGCGATCGCGTCGGCGGCGTTGAGCACGAGGTTCATCGCCACCTGCGTGACGTGGTCGGGCACGGACCAGACGGCAGGCACGCCCGGATCGAGGTCGAGGTCGACGCGCGAGTGGCGAAGGCGGCGGTCGAAGGAGACGAAGCTCGCGGTGGAGCGCAGCAGCGCGTTCAGGTCCACCCACTCGGCCTCCACGGAGCGCGCGGAGGTGAGGTCCGCGAGCTGGCGCGTGATCTGCGCGATGCGGCGCGTGTGGGTGAGGATCAGGTCGGGGTGGCAGTTCGTGCCCAGGTTGCCGCAGTGGGTGTTCTCGCAGTTCCCCCGGATGGATTCGGCGACGCCCTGGATCGCGGCGATGGGATTGTTGATCTCGTGCGCGACGGCGGCCGCGAGCGAGCCCACCGCGGCCATCTTCTCCTGGTGGAAGCGCTGCTGGCGCGTCACCTCCAGGGCCTGCTCGCGCTCGCGCAGGATGTCCTGCATGCGGTTCACGGAGTCCATCAGCCGGCCGACCTCGTCGCCGCGCGTGACCGGGATGGGCTCGCGGCGCCCGCGCACGACCTCGATCGCCTGGTCGCCCAGCCGGCGAAGGTCGCCCGCCAGCCGGGTGAAGAACACCACGGTGAGCGCGCCGAAGAAGACGAGGCCCGCGGCGGTCATCGCCACGATCGAGGCCGTGATCTCGTCGTACTTGGCTCGGTAGGCTTCCCAGAGCCGGTCCTTGCGCGCGCGCAGCTCGACCGCGGACTGCCCGAGCCGCGCGACGAGCACGTTCACCTCGGTGCGCAGGTCGATGAGGTCGGCGCGCGACGAGGTGGTGCGCGCGCGGGCGAGGCCGTCCTCCAGCCGCGCGGCGAGCTGCAGGCCGCCGGGGAAGAGCTCGCCCAGCACGCGAAGGCCGGGGCCCAGCCCCTCGATCTCGATGGCCACCGAGTTGGCGACCTCGCGCGGCTCCACCAGGGCGCCGTCGTCGTTGATCTTGAGGACCGCGGCCGCCGCCGCCGCCGAGACGCGGGAGAGCGTCGACTCGATCACGTGCAGGCGCTCGAGTTCCTCCGCGATCGAGATGAGGCGCCCGCGCTGCTGCCCGACCGACGCGAGCGTGAACACGATGAAGAGGCCGAAGGCGGCGAACACCCACACGGCCTTGGCCCGCAGGCTGAGGCCGCGGGGCGCCGCTTCGGCCGCGGGCGGCGGGACGCCCGCCGGGACCTCGTCTTCGCGCGAGGCGGCCATCACGGCCCTCCCGCGGCCACGCTCCGCTCGATCCACGCCAGCCGTCCTGGCTCCGCCCAGTCGCGCGCGCGCTCCTCGCGCCAGCGCACGCGGCCGTCGCGCCCGATGGCGAGCGTCGTCGGCAGCTTCGCCACGGCGAGCGCGTCCCTCGCGATCGCCTGCGCCGGGTCGGAGACGTTGTCGAAGGTGAGTCCCAGCTTGCGGACGTGCTCGCGCGCGAGCAGCACGTCGCGGTCGATGTTGAGGCCCACCACTCGGATTCCCTTGGGCGCCAGGGCGCGGTGCGCGGCCTCGAGGCTCGGCATCTCGCGGCGGCAGGGCTCGCACCAGGTGGCCCACACGTTCACCAGGACGACGCCCTCGCTCGCCGCGAAGCGCAGGGTCGTTCCGTCGGCGAGGGACTGGGCCTCCCAGCGCGGAAGCGACGCGACGTCCGGCGGCGGCGCGCAGGCCGCGAGGAGCGCGGCGGCGAGCGCGGCCGCGGCGAGGCGCGATCGGCTCACAGCGGGCGCTTGATGGTGACCGCGCCGCGGATCTGGCCGACGGCATAGCCCGTCGCGCGATCGTGGGGATACTCGGCTTCCAGCAGGGCCTTGAGGTTCGGCGTGAGCTTGTCCGGCGCGCCGTGGCAGGAGACGCAAAGCGGCCCGAGCGGCAGGGCCTTCACGTACCGGTAGAAGCGCCCGCCGGGCTCCGTGACGATCTCGCCCAGCTCGAGGGTGTCGGGCTTCTCGCCCTTCTCGGCGCGGCGCTCGAAATCGAGGAGCGCCTTCTGTTCCCACGCGTCCGCCGTCCCGAGCGCGGGGTTGCGCGGGCGAAGCGCCACGCGCGTCACGCGCCAGCCCGTCTTGCGCGAGAGCGCCGACGAGATCTCCGGCACCGTGTACTTGCACACGATCACCGCGCGCAGCGGGCCGCTGAACTCGAGCTCCTTCGTGAGCTCGCCGCGGATCTGCGCCACGAGCTCGTTGGCCACCTTGCGCGTCTCCTCGGCGAGGCGGCGGCCGTCGGCGCCCTCCTGCGCGGCGGCGCCGAGGCTGGCTCCCGCCAACGCCAGCGCGAGGGCGATAACCGCTTGCAAGCCCGAATGACCCATGATGGCGTTCCCGTTGGCGATCGACTGCGAGTCTAAACCATGGCGCGGCGGGCCGGCGGGGCCTCAGCCCCCCGGAGGCGACCGGCGCTCGGCATCGGCGAGGCGTTCCTTCACCTCCCTCGCCATCTCGCTCCCCGGCGGCAGGACGGCGAGCAGCGCCCGCCACTGCCGCGCGGCACCGGCGAAATCCCCGCGCGTGTAGGCCGACGTGCCCGAGAGCGCCAGGGCCTTCACGTGGCGCGGGTCGAGCGCGAGGGCCTCGGCGATGAGGCGGTCCGGCACGCCATCGAAAAGGCGGCCCTGCGCCATCGCCAGCGTGTCGGCGCGCTCGGCGAGGATCGTCGCGCTGGGCGGCATGCGCCGGCCGGCCTCCTCGTAGGAGGCCGCCGCCTCCGCGAAACGCCCGGCTTCGGCGAACGCGCGAGCGCGCCTGACCGCGGCCTCGCCCTCGGCGCTCCCGGCCCTGGGCGTGACCTGCCCCGGCCGCAGGACGGGCGCCGGACCGGCGGGGGCATCGCGCATGGCGAGCCCGACGCTCGCGACGGCCACGGGAATGCAGGCGGCCGCGAGCCAGGGCGCCAAGGGGACCGGTGAGGCGCGCAGGAGCGGCCACGAGATGACGAGGGCGGCCAGGAGCGCGATCGACACGACGATGAGGACGAAGGCGGTCATGGCGGGACTCTCCTTTCGCTCCACTCCCAGATCGCCGACTCCGCCCGTCGCCGGAACGGATCGTCCGCGGGCGCGAGGTGGGCGTAGGTGCGCATGGCGCCGCGGGCCGTCTGGAGGTCGCCCAGCGCCTCGGCGGCGACGGCGAGACCGTAATAGGCATTGAGCTGCGCGGGCCGCAGGTCGATCGCGCCCTCGAAGAACGCCTTCGCTTCCCGGTGGCGGCCGAGGCCGGCGAGGGCGAATCCCATGTTGGCGTGGGCCTCGGGCATCGTCGGCGCGAAGCGCAGGACGCGGTGGAATGCCGCCATCGCATGCTCGTGCTGCCGGGCGCGGAGCATCGCGACGCCCTGCCGGAAGGCGAGATCGATCTCGCCGGCGTGCGGAATCGATGGCGGGTCCGCCCGCGGCGGCACGGCCGGCACGAGCGCGAGCCCCGCGCCGCCGAGCGCCACGAGCGCCACGGTGAGGAGCACCCCGAGCAGGCGCACGTCGCGGCGGGCCGGGTTCATATCGCCCCCTTGTGCAGCGCCGTCGACAGGAACGGGACGCCGAAGAAGGTGAGGACGGCGAGCGCGAAGACCGCCACGACCGCGAGCGCCGTGGTCCGCGGCGCGAATCGCAGCGTGACGCGTGCGTGCAGGAGCGCCGCGAGCGAGAGCCAGGTGAGGAAGGCCCACGTCTCGAGCGGATCCCAGGCCCAGTAGCGGCCCCAGGCGTCCTGGGCCCAGATGGCGCCCGTCGCGAGCATGAGCGACTCGAAGACGAAGGCGAGCGCGAGGAAGCGTAGCAGCAGGTGCTCGGCGTCGGCCTCGTGGCAGAGCCCGGCGCCGCGCAGCGCGCGCTCTCCCACGGGGCCCGAGCGCATGAGCGCGCCGATCGCCGCGGCCACGAGCAGCGCGCCGAGGAACACCTTGCCGAACCCCACGTGCGCGTAGAGCCATAGCGTGCGGTACGTCGCCGGAAAGTGGCCGTCGTCGGGATGCGTCGCCAGCATCCAGGCCATGAGCACGAAGATGAAGGGCAGCGCCACCGCCGCGGCCGGCCGCACCGCGCGCACGGCCAGGTACGCGGCCAGGAAGACGAGCGTGAGGCTCCACACGTTGCTCGAGAGCACCTCGAACATCGAGATGAAAGGGCCGTGCCCGACGCGCACCCAGCGAATCGCGAGCGATGCCGTGTGGGCGGCGAGCCCGCCCGCCAGGAGGACGATCACCGCGTGCTCCAGCCGGCGGCGCAGCACGGTGCCCGCGACCGCGAGCGAACCGGCGAGCCCGTAGCCCGCCACGGCCGCGCCCAGGAGCTGCGCTTCCATCAGGACGCCCCCCGCGGCCGGCCGAAGCGCCGCCAGAAGAAGACCGACAGCGCCGCGATCGCGACCGCGGCCGCCGTGACGAGCCAGGGCAGCGTGGGATCGTAGAAGACCTTGTAGCCCATCCACGCGGTGAGCCCCTCGTACACCAGCACGCCCTCGGGCACGGCCGCCATCTCGCCGGGCCGCAGCTCCCGCCGCTCGCCGCCCGTCACGAGCACCAGCCGGTGCGCGCCGGGCAGGCGGAAGCGCGAGTCGCGCGAGGGATCGATGGCCGGCTCGTCCAGATCGAGCATCACCCACGCCTCGCGCGAGGTGCCGGGGATGCGCCACGACTGCGCCTGGCGATGCTCGTTCATCGGATAGGCGGGCAGGTGCACGTTCCCGCGCTCGATGGCGTGGCCGTCCCGGGGAATCCAGCGCAGCACGAGGGCGAATCCCTTGTTGGGCGTGGTGTAGAAGCGGTAGCCCTCGAGCACCAGGGGATCGATGTCGCCGATCGTCAGGCGCGCGATGCGCCCCTCCTCGCCGAAGACGCGCACGTCGTTGGCCGTCCGGCCGCGGCGCCAGCCCGCCGCGTAGTCGATGGAGAAGCCGTCGTTCACGAAGCGAAGGCGCGAGAGCCGGTCGGGATGCAGCGGCCCCGCGTCGCGCGTGAGCAGCTGCCCGTCGAAGATCTCGCCCGTCGCGAGCTCGAGGGTGCCCGTGAGCGCGGTGAGCCGGCCCAGCGCCGCGAGCGCGAGCAGCGCGAGGAGCGCGAGGTGGAAGACGAAGAGGGCGAGGTCCGCGCGCAGGCGCGGCTGCGTCGCGAGCGCCGCCGCCAGGTGGGCCGCGGCGAGGCCGAACGCGAGGGCCAGCGCTTCCGCGCGGCCGCCCGCGGCCTGCGCATGGGCGATCACGGCGAGCGCCACGAGGACGAGCAGCGCCAGCGTGAGGCGCGGCGAGCCCAGCGCCTGCAGCGAACGGCGCAGGAAGCCCGCGCGGAGGGAGAGGGCGGTCGCGTTCATGGCGCGTTCTGGCAGTTCTCGCTGGAGTCGCGCATCCAGTCGCGGCCCGAGGCGCCGTTGCCGGGAGCGCCCGCGGAGCCGCAGTCCGCCTCGCGCCACAATCCGCTCGCGGCGAAGCGGCGCACCTTGAGGACGGCATTCATGTAGTACGGGCCGTTGTTGTAGGCGGCCGTGGTGTTGTTGCGCACCTGCGTGCCGGCCGCCTGCCCGCCTTCGGGTCCCACGTCGTTCAGGTTCACGAGGAAGGCCTTGTTCTTCCAGCCGTGGGGAACGGCCACGTGGCACCAGTTGCAGCGCATGCGGCCGATCTTGTCGGCATGGTAGGCATGCAGGTCGCCGCGTCCCTTGTCCGACGGGTCGTTGAAGAACCCGGTGCGCTGGCCTCCCGCGCCCGCGTATGCGTTGTAGTCGTGGCACTTGAAGCACAGGCCCGCCGCCTGCTGGCCCGATCCCGTGGCGTTGTTCCACGTGCCCTTCAGGATGAAGTCGTTCGTCGAGCCGTGCGGACCCCAGGGGCTGCCGTTCTCGCCGCCCGCGGGCTGGATGGTGCCCGCGCCGGTGCTCGAGCCGTGGCAGTCGGTGCAGTAGATCGTCTGCGTGCCCACCGCGTTGTTGAACGGCGGGAGCCAGCGCGCGGCGATGTTGGTGCCGTTGCCGCGCACGGTGCCGGTGCGCCCCGTCGAGTCGACCACGGGATGCCAGGAGCGATGGTTGTTCGTCGCGTAGGCGCCCGCCGCGCCCGAGTCCGCCGTGGTCGTCTCGCCCCGGTGGGTGAGCGGCGCCTGGAATTCCTTGGCCTGGTTCGTGTACTGCGCGAGGTTGTTGGTGCCGAAGGGCGTTCCGCCGGGATATCCCAAGGCCGGGCGCGAACCGACCGGATACGCGTTGTTGTCCGAGTAGCCGTAGTCGGAGTGGCACTTGAGGCAGACCTGGTACTCGCGCGTCACGTACGGGGCCGCGGCGCTCGTGGACACGCTCGCGCCCGGGTCGCCGCGCTTCACGGTGTAGCCGGCCGGCAGGTTCTGGAAGCTCGCGCCGCCGTAGACCGGCTCCACGCCCCAGCTGCCGCGCAGCACGCCCGAGGCGATGTTCGTGACGACGGTGCCGGCCACCGGCGCGCGGTCGTGCGTGCCCGACGCGTCGGGCGTGCCGGCCAGCGAGCCCGGCGGGTTGCCCATGAACGAGCGGAATTTCACGACGCGGTGCGGGTTGTGGCAGTCCGTGCACTCGGCGTGCCGGTTGGCCGCGTTGCCGACGCCGAGCTTCGCGCGCGGCTCGAGGAAATCCTTGCCGCAGGCGCTCGCCGGCCCGGTGCAGTCGATGAAGCCCGGGTCCGAGAAGCTGGCCGAGATGTCGTGCACCTCGGTGCCCGCCGCCTGGTCGATGGAGCGGATGGGCATGCGCCGCGCGAGCTGGAAATCGGTGCGGATGTCCGGCACCGTCGTCGTCGGGGAGACGACGCTCTGGGCCGCCGTCGTGTGGCACTGGTAGCACGTCTCCTCGATCGCCGAGGCGCCGCCCGACTTGGGCACGGCCAGGCTGTCGGTGCCCTCGCGCGCGAGGCGGCGCGCGCCCGGCACGGTGTGCGTGTCGTGGCAGTTGAGGCACGCGGCGCGCCAGACCGGGAGCCCGGCGGGAAAGTCGCGCTGGGTCGAGGCCGTGGCCGTATAGGCCTGCGTCGCGACGAGCGGATTGGCGTGGGCGGAATAGGCCCAGGTGCCCGCCGTGAGGTTCTTGTCGTGGCAGCTGATGCACAGGATGTCGCTCGCCGGGTTGTGCACGGCCGAGGGCGGCGCTTCCTGGAAGCGGTTCTGGCGCAGGAACTTCTGGTTGCCCTTGGCCGGATCGGTCTCGCGCCGGTGCGGATCGTGGCAGGTCGCGCACTGCACCTGGCCCGTGCCGCCCGCGCCGGTGGGTTCGAGGGGGAGCTCGGGCTTGTAGCCGGACTGGCGCACGCCGAGCACCGTGCCGCTGCCGCCGGGGTACTGCTGGTTCGCGTCGACGACGCGCAGTTCGCCGTCGCGCACCGCGAGCGCGTTCGTGTAGGAAACCGAGATCGGGTGATCGTTGGTGAGATCCGCGCCGAGATTGCGCGTGAAGCCGGTGCCGGTGCCGCTTCCCGCCGGCATCGTGCCGCCGGCACCGGTTCCCGTCATGGGGATCGAGACCGTCCCCTGCACGCTCGCCGAACCCACGCCGTTCAGCACGTTCACGTTGCCGATCGCGACCGTGCCGTCGTGGCACGACAGGCACAGCTTCGAGCTTCCCCCCGGTTGCTCGAGGGCGCCCTGGATGGCCTGCGCGTCGAGCGACGAGGACGCGTAGGGCGTGTAGGTGGTCGTGCCCAGGCGGCGGTTCCAGATCGGGGCCACGCCCGGGGTCGCCCCGTGCGGCGTGTGGCAGAAGACGCACACCTGGTTCTCGCTCGTGCTCTTCACGGTGCCCGGGCCGGTGACCGAGAGGTTGTGCTTCGTGCCGCGCACGTCCGAGATGCCGGCGGCGCGAAGCAGCGCGGAGGTCGCGCCGAGCACCGCGGCGCAGGCGCCGATCGCGAGGAGCGTGCGCGCGAGCCTAGGGCTGGCCATCGGCTTCCCCGCCCAGGAACTGGAACACCACGACGCGGCCGTTGAACATGTCGGCCACGTAGACGCGGTCGCGCTCGTCGGTCCACAGGCCCGAGGGCAGGTAGAACTGCCCTTCCCCGCGCCCCAGGCCGCCGATGGGCAGCAGGAAGCGGCCCTCGCGGTCGTAGACCAGCAGGTGGTCGTAGTAGGACTCGATCACGTAGATGTTGCCGGCCGAATCCGTCGCGACGCCCTTGGGCCTCACGAGCTGCCCCACGTAGAGCCCGCGCGGGCCGATCACCAGGCGCGGCTTCGCAGCGCCGCGCGCGAAGACCTGCACGCGCCCGTTCATCGTGTCGGCCACGTAGAGTTCGCCGCCGCGGAACCACAGGTGCGTCGGGTAGTTGAACTCGCCCTCGGCTTCGCCGCGCCGGCCGAAGCGGCGAAGGGGCCGGCCCGTGGTGTCGAAGACCCGGATCTCGTGCGTGCCCGTGTCGGCCACGTACAGTTCACTTCGCTCGCGATCGAGGGCGAGGCCCGTCGGGCGGCCGAGATCGCCCTCGCCGAAACGGCGCACGGTCTTGCCGCCCGCGTCCAGTTCCACGACCGCGCCCAGCGCGGAATCCGCCACGTAGAGCGCGCGCGCCGCGCCGCAGGCGATGCCGGTCGGCGAGCTGAAGCGCTTCGCGCCGAACGCGTACTCGTAGACCTCGAGGCCGCCTTCGGGCCGGAAGGCGAACACGCCGCCGCGCCCGGGGTCCGCGACGACGATGCCGCCGCAGCCTTCCGACGCGCCGGCCGAGGGCCGCAACAGTTCCTCGCGCGCGTCGCCGAATCCCAGGCCCGCGATCCACTCGAGCGCGCGGCGCCAGCCGCCCTTCGCCTGGCCGCCCGCCTCGTCGTAGTTCGCTTCTCCGATGAGCACGCCTTCCTGCCGGTATCGCGGCACTTCGGGCGCGTGCGGCCAGGTGCGCATCGCCCGGCCGGGCTCGGCGTCGAGCCGCAGCACGGAGGGCGCGGGAGCGGCGCACGCGGCAATGCCCATCGCGGCGAGCGCCACGCCGATCCGTCCCCGAAGCCGTGCCAACGGTGCGCGGCCCATCACCACACCCCCGGGCCGAGCGTCGAGTGCCCGCCCTGGATGCCCGGCCGCAGCCCGGGCTTGCCGGAGTGGCACAGGTCGCAGCGGTCGGTGGCCCACGCCACCTGCCCGTTGTGGCACATGCCGCAGAACTTGCCCTCGA